>DATFKM010000438.1:0-4093 GCA_035268645.1 Paracoccaceae bacterium
CGCATCTACAATCCCGTCAAACAGGGCAAGGATCATGACCCCGAAGGCCGCTTCGTCCGCCGCTGGGTCCCAGAACTCCGCGACGTCCCCGACGCCTTCATCCACGAGCCTTGGCGCATGGAGACCCCGCCCAAGAGCTACCCCCCGCCCCTCGTCGACCCCGTGCAGGCCGCGAAGGAGGCCAAGGACCGCATCTTCGCTCTCCGCCGCGGCGAGGGCTTCCGGCGCGAGGCCGACGCCATCCAGACCGCCCATGGCTCCCGCCGCTCCGGCCTGCCTCAGTTCGGCGCGAAGTCGCAGCGTGCCGCCCGAAAGCGCGAGGTGGCCGAGGCGAAGCGCGACCCCCGGCAAGGCGCGCTCGACCTCTGATGGCGAAGATGCGCCGCAAGGGGGATCTCCCCGCGAAACCCTGCGCCGCCTGCGGCCGCCCCTTCGCCTGGCGCAAGAAGTGGGAGAAGGTCTGGGAGGAGGTCCGTTACTGCTCCGACCGCTGCCGCCGCGAGGCGCAGCGCCCACGCCCCTGACCGCCAAGGGCCGGCGCAGGCTGGCGGGCGGGCCGGCGGGGCCGAAGGCCCCGCTCGGGGCGTCCGCAAGCCCGCCGGCTCAGCGCTCCGTCAGCTTCAGCTCGATCCGACGGTTGCGCGCCCGCGCCTCGGGCGAATCCCCCTCGACCGCCGGCTGATGCTCGCCGAAGCCGTTCGCCGCCAGCCTGTCCGGCGGAAAACCGCGGACGTCGACCAGATAGCGGACCACGGACAGCGCCCGCGCCTGGCTAAGCTCCCAGTTGTCGCGGAACCGACCGCCGCCCGAAAGCGGGGTCGAGTCGGTATGTCCGTCCACCCGAAGGATCCAGTCCAGATCCTCAGGCAAAGCGTCGCGAACCTCCTCGAAAACGTCCGCGAAGTTCGACAAGGCCCCACGCCCCGCGACGCCCAGATCGGCCGATCCCGGCGCGAACAGCACCTCGGAGGGAAACACGAACCGGTCGCCGACGACCCGGACGTCCTCCCGGTCCCCGATCGCGTCGGAGACGCGCGAGAAGAATTCCGAGCGGCGACCCGCCAACGACTCCGCCTCGCGTCGCAGCCGCGCGTTCTCCTCCGCCAGCAGCTCCTTCGCGCGCCGCTCCGCCGCCGCCTTCTCCGCCAAGGCGGCGTTGAGCTGCGCACCCAGCGTGTCGAGCTGGATCTCGAGGCGCTCGCGTTCTTCGGTCTCCGTGCCCAGCGTGTCGCGCAGCGCCTGCAACTGGCGGCGCACCTCCTCCGCCTGACGGTTCAGAAGGGCCACCCGCCGCGCCTGCTCCTCGCTCGCCGAGGCCTCCTCGGCGAGCCGCGCCCGCGCCTGCGCGAGCAGCGCCGCGCGCTCGCTCAGCGTCCGGCGGGCGGCCTGCAGCGCCTCCTCCGTGCGCTCGGTCTCGGCTTCGGCCTCCTCGCGCGCCGCATCGGCCGCGGCGAGCAGGGTCAACGTCTCCTCCGCCTCGCGCCGCGCCTCCTCCAAGCTGAGCGCAAGAGCCGAAAGCTCGGCGTCAGCGTTCTCCAGCCGATCGCGCAGCGCCGCAGCCGCCGCGGCCTCGACCGCTCGCGCCTGCTCCTCCTCCGACAGCCTCTCCTGCAGCGCGAGGATGATCCGGTCGCGCTCCTCGGCGCTCACCCGCAGGGTCAGAACGGTCTCCCGCTCGGCGTCGAGCTCTTCGGCGAGCCGCTCGGCCCGCGCCCGCTCGGCCGCTCGCGCCTCGGCGAGCCGCTCGCGTTCGCTCTCGAGATCCGCCGCCCGCTCCCGCGCCGCCTCGAGCTGCCGCTGCATGGTCTCCGAGGCCGCGACCGAATCCTCCACCCGCTCCCGCAGCCGCGCCAGCTCCGCCGCCTGCGCCGCCTCGCGGTCCTCCGCCGAGGCGAGCGCCTCCTGCCGCGACCGCGCCTCCGTCAGCAGCGCCTCGATCCGCGCCTCGTCCTCGTCCGCCGCCTCGCGCAGCGCCTCCAGCGCCGCGTCGCGCTCGGCGGCGACGGCCATGAGGTCCTCGATCCGCACCGCCTGGCGCTCGGCCCGCTCGACCAGCCGCGCGCGCTCCGTCTCGGCCTCCTCCAGCCGCTCCGCCTTGGCGTTGATCTCCCGGATCAGCTCCGCATTGGTGGCCTCGCGCTCGCGCGTCTCGGACCTCAGATCGGCGACCAGCGCCTCGAGCGCCTGGCGTTCGGCCGCGGCGCGACGGGCCTGCTCGGTCTGCGCGTCGATCTCGTCGCGCAGCCGCGCGAGCGTCAGCTCCATCGCCTCGCGCTCCGAGATGGCGCGGCTCCGCGCCGCCTCGAGATCCTCGATCGAGGCGCGGGCCTCGGCCAGCTCGGTCTCCGCCTCCGCCGCCCGCTCGGCCTCCGCCTCGCGCGCCGCCCGCGCGTCCTGCAGCTCCCCCCGCAACGTCCCGACGCGTCCCCGCGCCGTCGAGAGGTCCGCCAGCAGGCCCGCCACCTGCGCCTCGAAGGCGACGTTGCGCGCCTCCGCCGCGTCCCGCGCATCGCGCAGATCGGCGACGACGCTCTCCAGCCGATCGGATTCCGCCTGCTCGGCCTGCAGCGAGGCGGTCAGCGCGTCGACCTCGGTCTCCAGCACGTCGCCGCGCTCGCGCTCCAGCGAAAGCACCTGCGCCACCTCGGCAAGCCGGCGGGTCAGGTCGTCCAGCTCCTCGTCCTTGCCGGCGACGAGGTCGCGCAACACGAACTGCACGATCATGAAGATCGAGAGCACGAAGATCAGCACCAGCAGCAGCGCCGTCATCGCGTCCACGAAGCCCGGCCAGACCGAGCCCTCGAAGCGCGAACCGCGTCGTCTCAGCGCCATGACAGCAGCGCGCCCGTCACCCGCGCCCCTCGCCCCGCGGGCCCGTCTCGCCCAGCACCGCTCGGGTCAGCCGGGCGAGATCCATACGGATCTCCGCCGTCGAATCCTGCCGCCCGGCGCCGATCTCCTCGAGGATCCGCGCGAGCTGCGCGTCGATCGAGCGCAGCCGCATCCGGCCTTCCGCCTCCTCCTCGCGCTCGGCCGCCGCGGCGAGGCTGGCCGCCGCCGCCTCCTGCGCCGCCGCGATGCGGGCCAGCAGCTCGGCCTGCCCCGACCCGGCCTCGGCCAACCGGTCGAGGCGATCGGACCGCGCCACCTCCGCCTCGCCCAGACGCTCGAGCCGGCCCGACTGCGCCTCGGCCGCCGCGGCGAGACGCGCGAGGGCGGGTGCGGGATCTTCAGGCCGCGGACCCTCCCGATCCTCCTCCAGCGCCCGCGCCAGCTGCGCCACGCTCGCCGCAAGAGCATCGATCCGGGCGTCCGCCTCGACGCGCCGCGCGTCGGACTCGCGCATCAGTTCCACCAAGGTCGACACCTGCTCGGCGTTGCGCTCCATCGCCTCGGCGGCGAAGCCGGCGGCGCCGGTCTCGCCCTCGCCCGAACCGAGCGAGACCCGCGTGATCGAGCTCAGCCATTCCTCGAGCTCGCGATAGAAGCGGTTCTGCCCGTGCCCCGCGAAGAGATCCAGAAGCCCCACCACCAGGCTCCCGGCGAGGCCCAGCAGCGAAGAGGCGAAGGCCGTGCCCATCCCTTCGAGCTGCGTGTTGAGCCCGCTCATCAGGTCCCCGAAGACCGACAGCGCGTCGCCCCCGCCGGCGGAGCCGAGCCCGCGCATGGTCTCCACGATGCCCGGCACCACCTGGCTCAGCCCCCAGAACGTTCCCAGAAGCCCCACCAGGATCAGCAGGTTGCCGATGTAGCGCGTGATGTCGCGCTGCTCGTCCAGCCGCGTCGCCACGCTGTCGAGGATCGACCGCGTCGAGGTCGCGGTCAGCGCCGCCCGCGCCCGACGGTCGCGCAGCATCGAGGCGAGCGCGTTGAGCAGCCGCGGCGGCTCCACGAATTCGTGGCCGGGGCGGTCGATCGCGAAGCCCTCAAGCCAGTTGACGGCCGAGATCAGCGTCAGAACCTGCCAGAAGCAGGCCAGCACGCCGATCACGAAGACCCCGCCGATGAAGCCGTTGAGATAGGGGTTGGCCTCGAACACCGTCCGGATCGGCCCGTAGATCAGGCTCGTTCCGAAGCCGACCAGCGCCAGCAC
>DATFKM010000439.1:0-7579 GCA_035268645.1 Paracoccaceae bacterium
CGAGGCGGCGCTGTCGCGGGCCGGACGTCGGGCGACGATCGTCGGCGCGACCTCGGGCGACACCGGGTCCGCCGCGATCGAGGCGTTCCGGGGCAATGCGGCGGTGGACGTCTTCGTCCTCTATCCGCAGGGGCGCGTCTCGGAGGTGCAGCGGCGGCAGATGACGACGCCGCCGGAGGACAACGTCCACGCCGTCGCCGTCGAGGGGGACTTCGACGACTGCCAGGCCTTGGTGAAGGCGATGTTCAACGACTTCGAGTTCCGCGACGCGGTGAACCTCGCGGCGGTCAACTCGATCAACTGGGCGCGGGTGCTGGCGCAGACGGTCTATTACTTCACCTCCGCCGTGGCGCTCGGCGCGCCCTATCGCTCGATCAGCTATTGCGTGCCGACGGGGAACTTCGGGGACGTCTACGCCGGCTACGTGGCGCGCCGCATGGGGCTGCCGATCGAGCGTCTGGTGGTGGCGACGAACCGCAACGACATACTGCACCGGACCATTCAGTCGGGGGACCATCGGCGCGCCGGCGTGGCGCCCACCACCTCGCCCTCGATGGACATCCAGGTCAGTTCGAACTTCGAGCGGCTGCTCTTCGACCTCGCCGACCGCGACGGGGGCAGGGTGGACGACCTGATGCGCGAACTGCGGGAGGCCGGCGGCTTTCGCCTGAGCAACGCCATGCACGCCCGGCTGCGCGAGGACTTCGACAGCGGCATGGCGACGGACGACGACGTCGCCGCGACGATCGCGGCGATGCTGGACGTCGCCGGGCAGGTGATCGATCCGCACACCGCCTGCGGCGTGAAGGCCGCGAGCGACGCGCGCGGCGACCCGGCGACGCCGATGGTGGTGCTCGGCACCGCGCACGCCGCGAAGTTCCCGGACGCGGTCGAGGCGGCCTGCGGCGTCCGGCCGGCGCTGCCGGAGCGGCTCGCCGACCTCTACCAGCGGGCGGAGCGGGTGCTGCAGGCGCCCAACGACCTCGCCGAGATCGAGACCATCATCAAGGAGCGGACGCGCGCGTGACAATACGGGAACACAGCCTCGCCAACGGACTTCGCGTCATCACCGAGACCATGCCGGGCGTCGCCTCGGCCGCGCTCGGCGTCTGGATCGGCGCCGGGGGGCGGCACGAGACCGAGGCGGAGAACGGCGTCGCGCACTTCCTCGAGCACATGGCGTTCAAGGGCACCGAGACGCGCTCGGCGCTCGACATCGCGGTGGCGATCGAGGACGTGGGCGGCTACCTCAACGCCTACACCTCCCGCGAGACGACGGCCTATTTCGCGCGGGTGCTGGGCGAGGACGTGCCGCTGGGGCTGGAGCTGATCGGCGACATCCTCTGCAATCCGCGCTTCGAGGAGAAGGACGTCGAGACCGAGCGCTCGGTGATCCTGCAGGAGATCGGGCAGGCGCTCGACACCCCCGACGACATCGTCTTCGACTGGCTGCAGGAGGCGGCGTATCCGGGGCAGGCCTTCGGACGCTCGATCCTCGGCGCGGCGGAGCGGGTGAAGGCGGTCGACGCGGCGGCGCTGCGCCGCTTCGTCGAGACGCATTACGCGCCGGAGCGGATGGTCGTCGCCGCGGCGGGCGACGTGGATCACGACGCGATCGTGCGCCAGGCGGAGCGGATCTTCGGCCATCTGAAGGCGCGAGAGACGCCGGAGACGCCGCCGGCGCGGTTCCGCGGCCTCGAGAAGCGGGTCGAGAAGCCGCTGGAGCAGGCGCATTTCACCTTGGCGCTGGAGGCGCCGGACTGGCACGACGACGCGCTCTACGCGGGCCAGGTCTTCGCCACGCTGCTCGGCGGGGGCATGTCCTCGCGCCTGTTCCAGGAGGCGCGGGAGAACCGGGGGCTCTGCTACACGATCTTCGCGCAGGCCTCGGCCCACGAGGACACCGGGATGCTGACGGTCTACGCCGGGACCGGCGCGGAGGAGTTGAAGGGCCTCGCGGAATTGGTCGCCGACGAGGTCGCGCGGGCGGCGGAGGCGGCCGACGAGGCCGAGACCGCGCGGGCGCGCGCCCAGCTCAAGGCGGGCCTGCTGATGGGGCTGGAGAGCCCGTTCGGGCGCTGCGAGCGGCTGGCGCGGAGCCTCCTGATCTGGGACCGGGTCTGGCCGACCGAGGAGACGGTGGCGCGGATCGAGGCGGTGGGCGCCGCGGCGGCGCGCGAGGCGGGGGCGCGCATGGCCTCCGCCATGCCGGCGACGGCGCTCTACGGGCCGGTCGCGGACGCGCCGGATCCCGAGGCGCTGTCGCGGCGCATGGCCGGCTGACGCGGGCCCGTGTTCGGCCGGCGCCGTCCGTCGCTCAGGCTCGAGACCGAGCGGCTGGTGCTGCGCCTGCCGGAGATGGCCGACCAGGGCGCCTGGGCGCGGCTGAGGCGCGAGAGCGCGGGCTTCCTAAAGGCGTGGGAGCCGCTGTGGGCGCGGGACCACCTGACCCGGCCGGCCTTCCGCAACCGCGTGTCCTGGGCGCGACGCACGCTGGAGGAGGGGCGCGGCGCGCCGCTTTTCATCTTCGAGCGCGAGGGCGAGCGTCTGCTGGGCGCCATCACCCTCGACAACGTGCGGCGGGGGCCGGCGCAGTCGGGGACGGTGGGCTACTGGATCGGCGCGGACTTCGCCGGCCGGGGCTACATGACCGAGGCGCTGGGGGCGGTGCGCGACCATGCCTTCGACAGGATGGACCTGAGCCGGCTGGAGGCCGCCTGCCTGCCGGAGAACCAGGCGAGCCGGGCGCTGCTGGAGCGCTGCGGTTTCAAGTACGAGGGCGTTGCGCAGAGCTATCTGCAGATCGCGGGGCGCTGGCGCACGCATGTGCTCTACGCCGCCCTGCGCTGGGACCGGCGCGGGCGGGCCGAGGATCGCTGAGCGTCGGCCGGGCGGGCTTGCCGCGGGGCGGCGCGCGCCCGTAGAAGCGCGGAGAGGCCGGCCTTCGACCGGGGCGGCGAGGCTTTTGGGAGGCGGCGCGCCATGCGCCTCGGACGCTTGATCATCGGAGCGGGTGCGGCGGCGGTGCTGCTGGCGGCGGGTCCCGGCGCCTGGGCGCTGGCGGGGCTGGCCGAACGGGTCGCCGAGCGCAGGGCCGAGGCGGCGCTCGACGCGGCGGGAATGGCCGGCTGGGCGCGGCTCTCGGCCGACGGCCTCCGGCTTTCGCTGAACGGACGTGCGCCGGACCGGATGGCGGCCCTCGACGCGGCGGCGCGGGTCGCGGCGGCGGCTCCGACGGTGCGGGTGATCTCGGCGGTTTCGATCGCGGAAGCGTCGCCGCAGATGCCGGCCGTCGGGGCGTCGGCGGCCGATCCGGTCGTGGCCGCGGACGCGGCCGAGGCTGTTCCGACCGGCGCCGGTCGTTCGGACGCGGGCGGGCCCGCGCCCGAAGCGGAGGCCGAGGACGCCGCGCCACGGACGGAGGCCGTGGCCGAAGCCGGGGTCGGCGGCGGGGAATACCGCGGAGCGCGCGAGGATGCGCCGACGCCGAGGTCCGAGGCGGATGCGACCCCCTTCGCCATGGTCCGCAACGGGGGCGCCATCACGCTCGCCGGGCCGGCCTCGGCCGAGACGGTGGAGGCGGTGGCCGACGCGCTCGCGACGCTCGACGGCGCGCCCGAGCTGCGGGACGGCACCCTGCCGATGCCGCGGAGCGACGCCGATCCGGCGCTGGCGCGCGCCACGGCCCGCGCCCTCGCCGCGCTCGACGAGGCCAAGGCGGAGTTCCGGCCGGGGGTGCTGCGGCTTTCGGCCGTGCTTCCGGACCTCACGAAGCGCGAGGCGCTGGGCGAGGCGCTGCGCGCCGCGGCGCCGCCGGGGACGTTGGTGCTGCTGGATCTCTCGACCCCGCCGCCGGCGATCAGCCCGTTCCGCTTCGTGCTGACGCTGGGACCGGACGGGCCGGCGCTGCTCGGCTGCGACATGCCCTCCACCGAGGCGCGCCGACGCCTCGCCGCGGCGCTGGCGCCGGTCGGCGGCCGCGGGCTGGCGCGCACCTGCCGGGTCGGGCTCGGCGCGCCCTCCGCGGCCTGGGAGGAGGCGGTGGAGGCCGGGATCGAGGCGCTCTCCGCGATCGGGGCCGGGCGGTTCGAGCTGGTCGACCTCGAGGCGCGGCTGGTGGCGACGCCGGGCGCGGACGGGCCGCGGATCGAGACGGCGGGCAAGGCGCTGGCCGCGGCGCTGCCCGAGGGCGTCTCGCTCCGGGTCGTCGGCCCGCGACCGGGGCGCCCGCGCCCGGCGGGCGAGGACGGACCCGAGGACTGGGTCTCGATCCGGCGCGAGGCGGGGGCCGTGCGTCTGCTGGGCGCGGCGCCGGACGCCGAGAGCGCGCGGGCGGCGGCGGCCTATGCGCGGGCGCGGCTGGCGACGCCGCTGGTGACCTCGGACTTCGCCGAGGCCGAGGCCGCGCCGCCGCCGGCCTGGCGGCGCACGGCGCTGGCGCTGGTCGACGCGCTGGCCCCGTTGGAGACCGGGACGGCGCGGTTCGACGGCGACCGGGCGCGCATCGTGGGACGCACCACGCGCCCGCGCGCGGCGGTGGAGGCGGCCGAGGCGACCGCGACGCTGCCCCTCGTCGGCGTGACGGTCGCGACGGCGGTGACGGTGGATCTGCCCGCGCTCGCCGCGGCGCTGCCGCTGCCGCCGGCGCTCTGTCTTGCGCGGCTGGCGGAGACGGTGGAGGCGGAGCCGATCCTGTTCGCTCCGGGCTCGGCCGACATCGAGGCGGGCAGCGACGGGGTGCTGGACCGCCTCGCGGCGATCCTCGGGCGCTGTCCGGGCACGGTCGTCGAGGTCGAGGGCCACACCGACGCCCAGGGGCGCGAGAGCACCAACCTCGCGCTCAGTCAGGCGCGAGCCGACGCGGTGCTCGAGGCGCTGTTCGCGCGCGGCGTCTCCTACGCCGCGATGCGCTCGAAGGGCTACGGAGAATCGCGCCCGATCGCCGACAACGCCGAGGAGGCCGGGCGGGCGCTGAACCGGCGCATCGCGTTCTCCGAGGTCGGGCCCGCGGCGGCGGAGGCCGTGCAATGACCCGGCTGGAACTGGCCGGCGTCCTCGCGGCGGCCATCCTCGCGGCGGCGCTGATCGGTTGGGGCCTGCGCTGGGCGTGGGAGCGGCTGAAGGACGGCGGCCCGGCGGACCGGGCGCGGCTCGACGCGCTTTCGGCCCGGCTGGCCGACGTCGAGGCCGAGCGCGACGCGCTGGCCGAGGCCTCGGCCGCGCGGGAGGCGGAACTCTCCGAGCGGCTTGCCGACACCGAGGGCCGGCTGCGGCGCACGCTGGCCGAACGGGAGGCCGAGCTCTCCGCCGTGATGGAGACGGTGGGCAGCCTGCGCCGCGAGATCGCGCAGCGGCGGGAGGAGCGGGGCTGAGGCGCGGGCTCCGGGGACGGCCGGCCTTCCGTCGCGGGCCGCGCCGCCGGCGACGGCGGATCGGATCGGGCGGCTTGTCCGTCGCCCGCGGCCGCGCTTAGCTCCTCCGGAGCGGGAAAGGACGGGAGCGCGTGCGATGCACGATACGGGGTTGGGGACGGATCCGGATGCGCGCCCCCCCGAGGCGCTGCCCGAGGGGATCCACACGGTCGTCGTGGGCATCGGAGACCAGAACGGCATCCTGCGCGGCAAGCGCGTGACGGCGGCGCACTGGCCCTCGGTCCGCAGGCGCGGCATCGCGCTCGACAACACCTTCTTCGCGATGGACGTGCTCTCCTCGCTGGTGCCGAACGGCTATTCGGGCCCGGACAGCGGCTTCCCCGACCTCGCCGTGATCCCCCGCGGGCCGCTCAGGCCGCATCCGGGCGAGCCGGGTGTCGTGCTCTGCCTCGGCGCCGCGCAGGAGCGGGGCGGCGGCCCGATCCCGATCGACCCGCGCCAGCCGCTGCTGCGAGCCGTCGCGGCCTGCCGCGAGGCGGGGTTCGAGCCGCGTCTGGCGGCGGAGCTCGAGTTCTATCTGGTCGATCCGGCGACCGGGCGGCCGCGCGAGACGCGCCCGGAGTGCTACGGGCTGGCCCGGGCGGCCGAGCTGGAGCCGTTCCTCGGGCCGCTGCGCCGCGATCTCGAGGCGATGGGCGTGCCGGTCGAGCAGTCCAATCCGGAGTTCTCGGCCGGGCAGGTGGAGATCAATCTTCGCCATGCCCCGGCGCTCGAGGCGGCGGATCATGCGCTGCTGCTCCGGGGGATGGTGAAGCAGGCCGCGCGGCGCGTCGGACTGGAGGCGACGTTCATGGCCAAGCCCTTCGCCGAGGAGTCGGGCAACGGCTTCCATCTGCACCACTCGCTGTGGCGCGACGGGCGCAACGTCTTCGCCGATGGCGGGCGGCTGTCGGACCTCGGGCGGGCCTATCTCGGCGGGCTGCAGGGGGCGATGCGGGAGGGCTCGCTGGTCGGCTCCACCCATCCCAACGCCTACCGGCGACGGCGGCGTTATTCGTATGCGCCGACGGAGGCGAACTGGGGCGTCGACAACCGCACCGTCGCGCTTCGGGTCATCGAGGGCGAGGGGCCGGACGACGATGACCCGGTGCGGGTGGAGGAGCGGACGGCGGCGGCCGACTGCAATCCTTATCTTCTGGCCGCCGTGGGGCTTTTCGCCGGGCTGCGCGGCATCCGCGAGGGGATCGAGCCGACGCGGCCGACCGATGGCGACGCCTATGGCCAGGAGGGGGGTCGGCCGCGGCTGCCGACCTCGATCCACGAGGCTGCGGCGCTGGCCAAGGGCTCGGCGTTCCTGCGCGAGTGTCTCGGCGAGCGGATGCTGGAACTGCTGGTCGCCAACGCCGAGCGCGAGGCGGAGCTCGTCGACGCCGAAGTGCCGCCGGGCGAGCTCCGCCGGTATCTCGAGGCGATGTAGCCTCAGCCGCGGTGGCGCTTCTCCAGCCGCGGCAGCATGGCGGAGAAGTCCTTGCCGGCGCCGTCCTCCTCCTCGACGAAGCGTCGGTAGAGCTCCATCGCGAGGGCGCCCATGGTGGTGTCGGCGTCGGCGCCCTCGGCCGCCTGCTGGGAGAGGCGGAGGTCCTTGAGCATCAGGTCGGCGGCGAAGCCGGGCTTGTAGCCGTCGTCGGACGGCGACTTGGGGCCGACGCCGGGGGCGGGGCAGTAGGTGTTGATCGACCAGCAGGAGCCCGACGAGGTGCTGACCACGTCGAACATCGCCTGGCGGGAGAGGCCGAGGCGGTCGGCGAGGTTGAACGCCTCGCACACCCCGATCATCGAGATGCCGAGGATCATGTTGTTGCAGATCTTGGCGCTCTGACCGGCGCCGGCTTCGCCGCAATGGACGGCCTTCCGGCCCATGATCTCGAAGAGGGGCGCGGCCTTGGCGAAGCTCTCCTCGGAGCCGCCGCACATGAAGGTGAGCGTGCCGGCCTCGGCCCCGCCGACGCCGCCGGAGACGGGCGCGTCGACCGAGAGCAGGGCGTCGGCGGCGCAGAGCGCATGCACCGCGCGGGCGCTGTCGACGTCGACGGTGGAGCAGTCGATCAGCACGGCGCCCTCGCGCATGGCGGGGACGATCTCCTCGGCCACGGCGCGGACGATCTCGCCGTTGGGGAGCATGGTGATCACGGCGTCCCGGTCCGCGG
>DATFKM010000440.1:0-10878 GCA_035268645.1 Paracoccaceae bacterium
CGTGACGCAACACCCTACAACGACGGCGCCTTGGAGAGGTTCCCGCGTGACGCGGGAAGGGGGCGGCGGAGGCCGGGGAGCCCCGCATGCGGGCCGGGGGGAGGCGCGGCCGCGCGCGAGGAGGGCGAGGGCGCCCCCGGCGGGCCTCCGGCGCGGGGTCGGCGCCCCCGGCTCAGGCCTCGCCGACGAGGATCTCGCGCTTGCCGACCTTGTTGGCGGGGCTGACGACGCCCTGGTCCTCCATCTGCTCCACCAGCCGGGCGGCGCGCTGGTAGCCGATCGAGAGCTTGCGCTGGATGTAGCTGGTCGAGCACTTGCGGTCGCGCGCGACGATGGCGACGGCGCGGTCGTAGAGCGCCTCCTCCGAGCCGTCGTCGCCGAGGCCGAGCACCACGTCGATGTCGGCCGAAGTCTCCTCGTCCGGGCCGTCGGTCACGCCGGAGACGTAGCTGGGCTCGCCCAGCGCCTTGAGGTGGCCGACGACCTCCTCGACCTCCTCGTCGCTGACGAAGGGGCCGTGCACGCGGCTGACGCGGCCGCCGCCGGCCATGTGCAGCATGTCGCCCATGCCGAGGAGCTGCTCGGCCCCCTGCTCGCCGAGGATGGTGCGGCTGTCGATCTTCGAGGTGACCTGGAAGCTGATGCGGGTCGGGAAGTTCGCCTTGATGGTGCCGGTGATGACGTCGACCGAGGGGCGCTGGGTGGCCATGATCAGGTGGATGCCGGAGGCGCGGGCCATCTGGGCCAGGCGCTGGATGCAGGCCTCGATCTCCTTGCCGGCGACCATCATCAGGTCGGCCATCTCGTCGACCACGACGACGATGAAGGGCAGCTCCTCCGGGGCGAACGACTGCGTCTCGAACACCGGCTCGCCGGTGTCCTCGCAGAAGCCGGTCTGCACGGTGCGGGTGAAGTCCTCGCCCTTGGCGAGGGCGTCGCGCACGCGGGCGTTGTAGCCCTCGATGTTGCGCACGCCCATGCGCGACATCTTGCGGTAGCGCTCCTCCATCTCGGCCACCACCCATTTCAGGGCGACGACGGCCTTCTTGGGGTCGGTGACGACGGGGCTGAGGAGGTGGGGGATGCCGTCGTAGACGCTGAGTTCCAGCATCTTCGGGTCGATCATGATCAGGCGGCACTCCTCCGGCGAGAGGCGGTAGAGGAGGCTCAGGATCATCGTGTTGATGGCGACCGACTTGCCCGAGCCGGTGGTGCCGGCGATCAGCAGGTGCGGCATCCGCGCGAGGTTGGCGACGACGGGCGCGCCGGCGATGTCCTTGCCGAGGGCGAGGAGCAGCTTCTCCTTGGCGTCGCCGAAGGCGCGGGCCTCGAAGATCTCCCGCAGGACGACCTTCTCGCGGGTCTCGTTCGGCAGCTCGATGCCGATGATCGAGCGGCCGGGGACGGTCGAGACGCGGGCGGAGAGGGCGGACATCGAGCGCGCGATGTCGTCGGCGAGGCCGATGACGCGGCTGGCCTTCACGCCGCGCTCGGGCTCGAGCTCGTACATGGTGACGACGGGGCCGGGGGAGACCTTCACGATCTCGCCGCGGATGCCGTAGTCGTCGAGGACGGCCTCGAGCATCCGGGCGTTCTCCTCCAGCGCGTCGGTGGAGAGGGCGGGGCGCACGATCTCCCGCGGGTTCTGCAGGAGGGTGAGCGGCGGGCGCTGCCAGCCGGCGGTCTCCTCGAAGCCGGCGAGGGCGAGCGTCGGCTCGCGCTCGGCCCGCGCGCGGCGGGAGACGGCGACGCGCGCGGGCGGCGCGACGGCGGCGCGCGGGGCGTCCGGATCGGGTTCGGGGGACGGCTCGGCCTCGGGCTCGGCCTCGCGCCGGGCGGCGGCGCGAATGCGGCCGAGCAGGGTCTCGGCGCGTTCGCGGGGCGCGTCCCCGGCCTCGTCTTCGGCGTCGATCCCGGCCCCGGTCTCGGCCCGCGCCGGGGCGCGGGCGGTGAGGGGCGGTTCCTCCGCCTCCGTTTCGGCCTCGGCGTCCGGCTCCGCGGCGGTGGCGGCGCGGCGGCGCATCCCGACGGGGTCCGGGCGGCCCAGCCGCTCGGAGCGGGGCGGGGTCACGGCGCGCATCAGCGCGGCCCCGCCGCGGCGGAGGAGGCGGAGCGCGAGGCCCGTCGCCTCCGCCAGCGAGCCGCCGAGCCAGCGCACGAGCGAGCCCGTCTCGCTCCGGTCGAGTCCCAGCGCCCAGCCCGAGGCGAGCAGCGAGGCGGCCACCAGCCCGACCGTGAGCAGCGGCGCGGCCAGCGCCGGCGGCCAGGGCGAGAGGGCGAACAGCTCCCGCCCCGCGCCGTCGCCGACGAGGCCGCCTAGGCCGTAGGGATGCGGCCAGCCGTCCGGCGGCACATGGGCGGAGAGCGCCGCGGCGACGATCGGCACCGCGAGCGGGGAGAGGGCGAGGCGCGACCACGCGCGCTCCTCGCCCCGGTGCAGGATCAGGCGGAAGGCCCAGACGCCGAGCACCAGCGCGGGCGTCCAGGCGGCGAGCCCGAGCGTGCGCGCCAGCGGGTCCGCCAGCGTCGCGCCGGTCAGCCCGAGCCAGTTGCGCGGCGCGTCGGAGGTGGCGTTGAAGAAGCTGGGATCGGCCGGGTCGTAGCTGGCGAGCGCGGCGGCGAGCGCCGCGGCGAGGGCGAGCAGCGCGAGGCCGATCAGCTCCGCCGCGCGGCGGCGCAGCGCCTCCGCCCAGGGGGCGGGCAGGAAGGACTCCGCCGGCGGCTCCTCCTCGTAGGGCGCGAGGTCGTCGGAACGGGAGAAGAAGGCCATGCGCGGTCCCCCCGGGCGCTCAGGCGAGGCAGGCGCGAAGGGCTTCGAGGCCCTTCGCGACGGTGTCGGGCGTCTCGACCAGCGCGACGCGGAGATAGGGCGCGCCCGGATCGACGCCGCCGAGCTCGGCAGGCGCTGGGCGCGAGAGATAGGCGCCGGGCAGGGCGCGGACGCCCGCCCGCGTCCAGGCCGTGAGCGCGGCGGCCTCGCCGTCGCCCACGTCGAGCCAGAGGAAGAAGCCGGCGGCGGGCGGGGAATAGGCGTTCCAGCCGCCGAGGATGCGGTCCGCGATCCGGTACTTCTCCTGATAGAGCGTCCGGGAGGCGTCGACATGCGCCTCGTCGCGCCAGCAGGCCGCGGCGGCGAGCTGCGCGGGCATCGGCAGCGGCGCGCCGGCGTAGGCGCGGAGCTTGAGCATGGCGCGGACGCTCTCCGGGCCGCCGGCGCAGAAGCCGGAGCGCAGGCCCGGCAGGTTCGAGCGCTTGGAGAGGGAGTGGAAGGCGAGCACCCGCTCGGGGTCGGCGTCGAGCTCCGCCGCGGCCTGGAGGGCGCCGGGGGGCGGGGCGTCGCGCCAGATCTCGGAGTAGCACTCGTCCGCGAAGATGCGGAAGTCGTGGCGCTCCGCGAGGCGGATCAGCGTCTTCCAGCGATCGAGGTCGGCCACCGCACCCTGCGGGTTGGAGGGAGAACAAAAGTAGACCGCGGCGGTGCGGCGGAGCAGCGCCTCCGGCAGGCTCGCGAAGTCCGGCAGGAAGCCGGTCTCGGCGGTCGCGGGGACGTAGACGGGCTCGGCACCCGCGGCGAGGGCGGCGGCGGCGTAGCACTGGTAGAAGGGGTTGGGGAGCAGGACGGCGGGCCGCTCGCCGTTCCTGCGCTCCGGCACGAGGGCGAGGCAGGCGGCGAACAGCCCCTCGCGCGTGCCGTTGAGGGGGAAGACGTGGCGGTCGGGGTCGCTGCGGTGTTCCGGCAGCCCGTAGCGCAGCCGCAACCAGGCGGCGATCGCCTCGCGGAGCTCCGGCGCGCCTTCGTTCGGCGGATAGCGGCCGTAGAGGTGCGTGTGCCTCGCCAGTTCCTCCGCCAGGAACGGGGGGAGGGGATGGCGCGGCTCGCCGAGGCTCATGGCGATCGGCTCGCCGCCCGGCTGGTGGGGCTCGAGCAGCGCCCTGAGGCGCGGAAAGGCGTATTCCGGCAGGTCCGAGAAGCGCTCGGGCTGCTGCATGTGATCTGCCTCGGTCCCGGGGGCCGTCTTGGGGCGCGGACCCTCTCTGCGAGAAAAGATACCGCGGCGAGAGGGATGCGTCCAGTTGGCGAGGCGGCGGGTGAAGCGGGCGTGGCCCGGGCGCCGCGCATCCTGCGCCGGGAGGGGGGATCGACCCCCCTCCCGCCGCGCGCCCCCTTCGGCCCCGCGCCCCGCCCTCGGAGCCTCGGACGGACGGCGGGCCACGGATCGGAACGTTCCGCGAACCCCTGCCGGCATGCGGCGTGGACCGAAGCTCGGTTCAGCGGCCGGAGGCGGCCAGGTGTTCCCTGTGGCGAGAGTCCCGCTGTGGATCCGGGCCGTCTGCGCGGTCCCGGCCGGCTCTGTCGGGGCGTCGAGACGGCGCTTGCGGCCCGGCGGGCGCCGCCCCGCCATAGCGGTTCAGCGGGCGCGTGCGCGCGCCGGGACGGGGCCGCCGGGGTCAGCCGGCGGCCGGACCCTCCGCGGCCCGGCCGAGGCGGCAGAGCGCGGCCTCCTCGAACGGACCCTTGAGCAGCATCAGTCCGCAACCGGGCTCGGGCAGCGGCAGCGTGAGGCCGCAGAGGCCGAGCAGGTTGCCGAGGCGGGTGTTGCGCAGGGCCATCAGGTTGATGCGCTCGAAGTAGGCCTCGTCGGTCAGAAGCCGCGAGACGGAGGGCGGCAGGATCGGGCAGGTCGGCGCGGCGACCGCGTCGAAGGCGGCGGTGCGGGCGAGGTAGGCGGCGCGGAGCGCCTCGATCGCCTTGCGTGCCCGGAGATAGTCGGCGGCGGAGATGTCGCGGCCGGCCTCGAAGCGCTTGCGGACCTGATGGAACATCAGATCGCCTCTGGCCTCGATGGTCTCGCCCCATTCGGCCCAGGCTTCGCCGACGACGAGAGGAAGGGAAAGGCGAAGGGCCTCGGCGAGTTCCGGGATCGTTCCGCGCACCACGACGGCGCCGGCGGCCTCCAGGCGCTTCACCCCGGCCTCGAAGGCGGCGACGGGGGCGTCGTCCGCGCCGTCGTACATGGTCGCCTCGTCGATGAGGATGCGGCGGCCTTCGAGGCGCGTCTCCGCGAGGTCGGGTGCGGGACCGGAGGCCATGACCGAGGTCAGCAGCGCCGCGTCCTCGACCGAGCGGCAGAGCGGGCCGACGGTGTCGAACCAGGCGGCGAGCGGCACCGAACCCTCAACCGGAATCAGTCCGAGCGTGGTCTTGAGCCCGACGAGGTTCTGCCAGGCCGAGGGGACGCGCACCGAGCCGCCGGTGTCGGAGCCGATGCCGGCGGCGGCGAGGCCGTGGGCCGTCGAGGAGGCCGCGCCCGAGGACGAGCCGCCGGGGGCCCAGTCCGGGTCGTTGATGTTGGGCGGCGTCGCCGTCTTCGGGTTCACGCCGAGGCCGGAGAAGGCGAGTTCGGTCTGGTGCGTCTTGCCGAGGCAGACGAGACCGGCGTTCGCGGCGCGGGCGAGCGGGGGGCAGTCCGCCGTCGCCGGCGCGCGGTCCGCCAGCATCATCGAGCCCGAGGCGGTGACCTGTCCGGCGCTGTCGTAGAGGTCCTTCCAGGAGATCGGCACGCCGTCGAGCGGGCTGCGGCGCGTGCCGAGCTTCGCGCGCTCGGCGGCGGCGGCGGCCTCGGCGCGGGCGCGCTCGGGCGTCAGCGTGACGTAGATGCGGTCGCGGTCGGGATGCGCCTCGGCGGCGGAGAGATGGGCCTCGGTCAGCTCGCGCGGATCGATCCTTCGCGCCTCGATGTCCCGGCCGAGATCTGCGGCGGTCATGGTGTGCCAGGCGTCGGACATCGCGTTCCCCTCGTATCCTCGTGCGGCTGCGGGCCGCGGCGGGGGCGACGCTAGCGCCGGCGCGCGCGATGGACAATGCGGGGCGCGCCGGCCTAGATCGGCGCATGACCGAGCGACGGGACGCGATCATCGTGGGCGGCGGGCTGATCGGCCCGGCGACGGCCCTGGCCCTCGCCGAGGCGGGGCTGCGCACGACGCTGATCGACGCGCTGCCGGTGGAGGTGCGCGGCGACGCCGATTTCGATGGGCGCGCCTACAACGTCTCGCTCGCCTCGCGCCGGTTCCTCGAGGTGGTCGGCGTCTGGCCCGAGGTGGCCGGGGAGGCGCAGCCGGTGGCGCGCATCCGCATCGAGGACGCGCGCCCGGGCGAGCGCGAGGCGCCGGGCCTCCTGCATTTCGACCATGCCGAACTCGACGAAGGACCGGCGAGCCAGATCCTCGAGGACCGGTTCCTGCGCCGCGCGCTGCTGACGGCGACGCTGGCGCATCCGCTGATCGAGACGCGCGCGCCGCTCGAGATCGTCGAGACGCGCGAGACGCCGGGCGGCGCGGAGGCGGCGACGGCGGACGGCGAGACGCTTCGCGCCGCGGCGCTGATCGCCTGCGACGGGCGCGAGAGCCCGATCGCGCGGCGCGCCGGGATCCGGCGGCTGCGCTGGGGCTACGATCAGGACGGGATGGTCTGCGCGGTGGAGCACGCGCGGGACCACGAGGGCGTCGCGCGCCAGCGTTTCCTGCCGGGCGGACCCTTCGCCGTGCTGCCGCTGCCGGGGCGGCGCTGCTCGCTGGTCTGGACCGAGCGGCGGGCGGAGGCGGAGCGGATCGCGGCGCTGGACGACGCCGCCTATCTGCGGGAGGTCGAGCGCCGGATGGGCGGGGCGCTGGGCGCGCTCCGGCTCGTCGGGCGGCGCTGGCGCTATCCGCTGGGCTTCTCCTTGGCGGAGGAATGGGTGCGGCCGCGGCTGGCGCTGGTCGGCGACGCGGCGCATTCGGTGCATCCGATCGCCGGGCAGGGCCTGAACCTCGGGCTGCGCGACGCCGCGGCGCTGGCGGAGGTGCTGGGCGAGGCGCGGCGGCGGGGCGAGGACGTCGGCGCGCTCGACGTGCTGGAGCGCTATCAGCGCTGGCGGCGCTTCGACGCGACCTCGCTCGCCTTGGGGATGGACGGGCTGAACCGGCTGATGTCGAACGACGTCGGACCGCTGCGGGCGCTGCGCGACGCCGGGATGGGGCTGGTGGAGCGGCTGCCGGGCGCCAAGCGCGCCTTCATGCGCATCGCCGCCGGGGCCGAGGGCGACGCGCCGCGGATGCTGCGGGGCGAGCGCGTCTGAGGCGGGCGCCTGACCGTCGCGGCGCCCGCCTCCGGCGGCGGGGTCGACGGTCCCGGACGCCGCCGCGGCCCGCGGGGCCGATCAGGTCTCGATCTGGCGGGCCTCGGTCACCAGCAGGATCGGGATGCCGTCGCGGATCGGGAAGGCGAGGCCGGCGTGCCGGGAGATCAGCTCCTGCGCCTCGCGGTCGTAGTCGAGCCGCGCCTGCGTGACCGGGCAGACCAGCCCTTCCAGCATCTTGCGGTCGGCGTCGAGGCGCGGATCGGGCCCCCGCCGGGTGTGCGGCGGCCCGGCGGCGCCGGTCATTGCACGGCGCCGTCTTCGCCGCCCGCCGCGATGGCGAACTGCATCAGCGCGGCCAGAGTCTCGCGCCGCTCCTCGAGGCTCGCGGCTTCGAGCAGCGCCTGCTTCTCCTCGACCTCGAACGGGCAGAGCATGGCCAGGGAGTTGACCAGCATCTCCGGATCGGCCTCGCGCAGGGTGTCCCAGTCGGAGGAGAGCTGGGCGACCGAGAAGAAGCGGCGCAGCGTCTCGAGAAAGGACTCGCGATCGAAGTCGGGGTCGTCCTCGGACCGGCCCAGGTCGCGCGAGAAGGCGTCCCAGTTGACGCGCACGCGACGATAGGGCTGGAAGCCGTCGATCTCCTCCTCCACCCGGAAGCGGCAGATGCCGGCGAGGGTGATGAGGTAGCGGCCGTCCTCGGCCTCGGAGAAGGCGATGACGCGGCCGGCGCAGCCGATCTTGCGCAGGCGCGGCGGCTCGCCGTCTCGCGCCTCGAACGGCTGGATCATGCCGATCAGGCGATGCTCGCTCTTGAGCGCGTCGTCGAGCATCGCGAGGTAGCGCGGCTCGAAGATGTTGAGCGGCAGGCGCCCGCGCGGGAGCAGGAGCGCTCCCGGCAGGGGGAAGACGGGGATCGTCCCCGGCAGGTCCGAGGCGCTGAAGCGGCGGGGCATGCGGCGGGCCCGCCGGCTCAGGCGAAGATCATGGAGGCGAGGCGGCGTCGGCCTCGGCCCACGAGCGGATCTTTCGGGCCGAGGCTCTCGAACAGCTTGGTGAGCTGCTCCTTCGCCGCGCCGTCGCCCCACTCGCGGTCGCGGCGGAAGAGTTCGAGAAGCTGGTCGACGGCCTTCCCGTTGTCTCCGGCGGCCATCAGGGCCTTGGCGTAGTCGAGACGGGCCTGATGGTCGTCCGGGTCCCGCTCGACCTTCGCCTCGAGGCCCGAGAGCTCGCCGGACGCGCCCTGCGCCTGCTCGGCCATCTCGAGGGCGGCCTTGGCGCGGGTGACGGAGGGGTCGATGGTCTTGGCGGGATGCACGAGCCCCAGCGTCGCCTTCGCCTCGTCGAGCTGGCCGAGCGCGACCTGGGCGCGCACGAGCCCGCCGAGCGCCTCGAGGTTCTCGGCGTCCTCCTCCAGCAGCGCGGCGAAGACCTGCGCGGCGTCGTCGGCCTTGCCCTCGGCCAGCATCTCCTCGGCCTGGGCGATCACGTCCGCGATCGTGGTCCCGCCGCCGGCGGCGACCACGCGATCGATGAAGGCCTTGAGCTCGGAGCCCGAGACGGCGCCCATGAAGCCGTCGACCGGCTGGCCGTCGACGAAGGCGTAGACGGTCGGCAGCGACTGGATGCGCAGCTGCTGCGCGATCATCTGGTTCTCGTCGACGTTGACCTTGGCGAGCGTCACCTTCCCGCCGGCGGCCTGCACGGCGGCCTCGAGCGCGGGGGTGAGCTGCTTGCAGGGGCCGCACCAGGGGGCCCAGAAGTCGACGATGACGGGCGTGGTCCTGGAGGCTTCGATCACGTCCTGCATGAAGGTCGACTCGCCGACGTCCTTGATGAGGTCCGCCGCGGCGCCGGCTCCGCCGGCCTGGCCCAGTTCCAGCATGTCTCGCCTCTCGCTCCTCGTCGAGGCGGCGTCCGCCGCCCCTGTCCCGCGTGCATGTAAAGCGGAGGGGGCCGGCTAGCAACCGATGGCCCGTCAGGTGGGATCGGGGGCCGGGCGCGGCGCCGGCAGGGGCCGGCCGCGGCGCCGGCAGGGGCGGGGCGGGCGGTCTCCCGCCCCGCCCCTGCGCGGCGTTCAGAAGAGATCGAAGGCGAGCGAGCTGTCGGCGGCGTTATGGAAGTCCTCGCGGTCCAGCACCCGCGGCGCCGTCTTCTTCAACAGCGCGACGTCCTGCCCGAGATGCTGGATCGCCGTGTCCTTGCCCCGCTTGTCGAAGGTCAGCTCGTCGAACTCCATGTCCGCCAGCCCGATGAAGTCGGTCCCGTTCCTGAAGTCCTTGATCTCCACCGGCGGCTCGGACGGCGGCACGCCGACGAAACGCTGGATCACGAACATGTCCGAGCCGCCGCCGCCCTTGAGGACGTCCTGTCCGTCGTCGAAGGACGGGCCGAAGCCGAAGCCGGCGACGAGCAGGTCGTCGCCGCCCTTGCCGTTCAGGAAGTCGCTTCCCGGCCCCCCCCGCAGGACGTCGTCCTTGCGGCCGCCGATGATCCGGTCGTCGCCGGCGAGGCCGTCGGCGACGATGCCGCTCTTCTTGAGCCGGGGGTCGATGACGTCGTCGTCGTTGGTGCCGTTGAAGCCCTCGACGTCGATCAGCTTGTCCTTGGAGCCGTCGGGCTTCTTGACCTTGGCCTTCTCGCCCGGGGCCTTCTTGATCTTCACGCCGCCGCCGGTCATCTGCGAGTAATCGACTTCGTCGTGGCCCTTGCCGCCGTCGATCTTGTCGTTGCCGCCCGTGGCCCGCACGTTGTCGTCGCCGGCCTTCATCTTGACGACGTCGCGCTGGGGGGAGCCGACCACGAAGTTGGACGCGCCGTCCGAGAACGCCCTGAACTCGTCCTTGTCGGTCACCGAGAGCGGGCCGCCGAACAGCGCCCTCGCCGAGCCGTCGCCGAGGTCGTGCCGGTCCTCGAACAGCGCCTCGACGTCGTTTTTCTTCGGCAGCTTGCCGGAGAACTTCACCTCCATCACGGTGACGACGTTTCCGGCGTCCGGACCGTACCAGACCTCCGCGTCGATCTCGATCTTCTTGATCTTCTTGCCCTTGCGGAAGAGCGTCACGGACTCGCCGCTCCACATGTCCTCCCAGATCAGTTTGCGTCCGGGACTGCGGGTCTCCAGCGGGCCGTCGAGGATGGCGTCGATCAGGCGGCCGAAACGGAAGTCCGTGCCGACGACCCGGGAGAGGCCGTAGCCGGGCAGCAGCGTAACGTCAGTCATGTCTGCACTCCGTGGCGATACGATTGCACCAAGGCGAGCGACGCGCCCCCGGGCGGGGACCGAACCGAAGCGAATCCCGGGGAAAACCGAATCCCCCCCACGTTTCGGAGACTACCCTTTGCTCGGCCGGGTGCGAAACGCTTCGGTCTCCTTTCGGCGTCATGCGCCGGCGGGCCCGCGAGGGGGCCGGAGCCTCGCGCGGAGCGCCTTCGCGGCGGCGCCGCGCGGCGCGTTGCGCCCCCCCGGCCCTTGCGCTACGCCGAGGACGACGAGGGGCGAGAGCGAGGAGCTTCGGCCGTGCGATACGTCTCCACCCGCGGGCGGGCGCCCGCGCTGGACTTCGAGGGCGCCATGCTCTCCGGCCTCGCGCGGGACGGCGGGCTTTACGTGCCCGAGCGGCTGCCGGCGTCGACGCCGCGTGATCTCGCCGCGCTCGCCGGGCTGACCTACGAGGAGGCGGCCTTCCGCGTGATGCGGCCGTTCGTGGGCGACGCCTTCGACGACGACGCGTTCCGCGGGCTGGTCGAGGCGGCCTAT
>DATFKM010000441.1:0-7126 GCA_035268645.1 Paracoccaceae bacterium
GTCGGCGTCTCGGTGGTCAACGCGCTTTCGGAATGGCTCGAGCTGCGCATCTGGCGGAACGGAAAGGAATATTACGTCCGCTTCGAGCACGGCGTGACGACCGAGCCGCTGCGCGAGGTGCGTGACGCGCCGGGCGTGAAGGGCACCGAGGTGCGCTTTCTCGCCAGCCTCGAGACCTTCTCGCATCGCACATACGCCTGGAAGACGCTGGAGCATCGCCTGCGCGAGCTCGCCTTCCTCAACTCCGGCGTCCGCATCCTGCTGCGCGACGAGCGCCACGCCGAAGTTCAGGAGGAGGAACTGCATTACGAGGGCGGGGTGGAGGCCTTCGTGCGCCATCTCGACCGCTCAAAGACGCCGCTGATCCCCGCCCCGGTGATGGTGCGGGGCGAGCGCGAGGGCATCACCGTCGAGGCCGCGCTGTGGTGGAACGACGGCTACAACGAGATGGTGCTGCCGTTCACCAACAACATCCCGCAACGCGACGGGGGCACGCATCTCGCCGGTTTCCGGGGCGCGCTGACGCGCACGGTGAACGCCTACGCGGCGTCCTCCGGCCTCGCCAAGCGCGAGAAGGTGACGGTGACCGGCGACGACGCGCGGGAGGGGCTGACCTGCGTCCTCTCGGTCAAGGTGCCGGATCCGAAATTCTCCAGCCAGACCAAGGACAAGCTCGTCTCCTCGGAGGTGCGTCCGGCGGTCGAGAGCTTGATGAACGAGAAGCTCGCCGAGTGGTTCGAGGAGAACCCGAAGGACGCGCAGACGGTGGTCGGCAAGATCGTCGAGGCGGCGCTGGCGCGCGAGGCGGCGCGCAAGGCGCGCGAGCTGACGCGGCGCAAGACGGCGATGGACGTCTCCAACCTTCCGGGAAAGTTGGCCGACTGTCAGGAGAAGGATCCGGCGAAATCGGAACTGTTCCTGGTCGAGGGCGACAGTGCCGGCGGCTCCGCGAAACAGGGGCGCAGCCGGCAGAATCAGGCGGTTCTTCCGCTGCGCGGCAAGATCCTGAACGTCGAGCGGGCGCGTTTCGACCGGATGCTTTCGAGCCAGGAGATCGGGACCCTGATCACCGCGCTCGGCACCGGGATCGGGCGGGACGAGTTCGATCTTTCCAAGCTGCGTTACCATCGGATCATCGTGATGACCGATGCGGACGTCGACGGCGCCCACATTCGCACTCTGCTTCTGACGTTCTTCTATCGTCAGATGCCGCAGCTGATAGAACAGGGGCATCTTTACATTGCGCAGCCACCGCTGTTCAAGGTGGCCCGAGGCAAATCGGAAGTCTATCTCAAGGACCAGCGCGCGCTCGAGGATTATCTTCTGGGCGAGGGCGCCGAGGGCGCCGCGCTGGAGCTCGCCACCGGCGAGACGCGCGCCGGAGCCGACCTGATGGACGTGATCGAGGCCGCGCGGTCGGCGCGCGGCGCGCTCAACGCCTTCCCCACCAGTGCGCCGCGCTTCGTGCTGGAGCAGGCGGCGGTCTCCGGCGCGCTGGCGCTGACGGCCGCGCTGGCCGACGCCGCGGGCCGCGAGCCGGTGGAGCCGCAGACGGTGGCGGACATGATCGCGGCGCGGCTCGACGCCGTCGCGCCGGAGACGGAGCGCGGGTGGTCCGGCCTGCCCACGGCCGACGGGGGCTTCAGATTCACGCGCGTTCTCAGAGGCGTGGCCGAGATCCGGACGCTCGACGGGGCTGCCCTGCGTTCGGCCGAGGCGCGGCGCCTGGCGGCCTTGGCGCCGGAGCTCGCCGAAGTCTATGCGGGCGGCGAGGGCGGCCGTGCGGCCGGCGCCGCGCTGCTGCGCAAGGATCGGCGCTATCCCGCGCGGGGGCCGTCCGAGCTGCTGGACCTGGTGATGGCGGAGGGCGAGCGCGGCGTCTCGCTGCAGCGCTACAAGGGCCTCGGCGAGATGAACCCCGACCAGCTCTGGGAGACGACGCTCGACCCTGAGGCGCGGACGCTGCTGCAGGTGCGCATCGAGCACACCGACGAGGCGGACGAGATCTTCTCCAAGCTGATGGGCGACGTGGTGGAGCCGCGGCGCCAGTTCATCCAGGAGAACGCGCTGAGCGTCGAGAATCTGGACGTCTGACAGGATCAAGCGACTGAAATATCAAGAGTTTTTGTCGGTCTGTGGCTTTGGGCGTCAACGGCTGAAGCATGCAAGTCAAGAGTAGGTATCGCTTCGGCTGCGGAGCCGGCCAGCAAAGACCATCTTCGTATTCGGCGGCGGGGCTTGAAGAACGGTGGCTTGGGGCCGGATGAGGCCCGCGCGGCGCGCCGGCCGCCCCGTTCGGGTATCGTTCCGCCCCGGTTCCGGTATTGTTCCGCGCTTTTCGGGGCCGTTCCGGGCGCCCGGCGCTTGAACCGGGCGGCGCGGCGGGGGATGGCTTCGGTCCCGTCCCCGCCGCCACGGAGCCCCCACGCATGACCCCGGACGCCGCCCTCGACGCGCTGCTCGCCCATCATCGGAAGATCGACGCGATGGAGGGGGTGCTGGGCCTGCTGGCCTGGGATCAGGAGACCCAGATGCCGCCGAAGGGCGCGGCGCAGCGGGCCGAGCAGCGCGGCGCGGTCGCGGGCGCGCTGCATGCGCTGCGCACCGACCCGCGGATCGGGGACTGGCTGGCGGACGCCGAGGCGGGCGGACATCCCGCGCCGGTCCGGGCCGATCTCGCGGAGGCGCGGCGGGGTTGGGAGCGGGCCGCGAAGGCGCCCGAGGCGCTCGCCGTGGCGCTGGCGCGGGAGACCTCGGCCGCGCACGTCATCTGGGCGGCGGCGAAGGCGGCGGGGGATCCGGCGGCCTTCGTGCCGGCGCTCGGCGGCGTGCTGACGCTGCGGCGCGAGGAGGCGGCGGCGGTCGCCGAGGGGACCGATCTCTCGCCCTATGACGCGCTGTTGCAGGACTACGAGCCGGGCGCGCGGGCGGAGGCGCTCGCACCGATGTTCGCGCGTCTGCGGGAGGGGGTGGTCGATCTCCTCGGGCGCTGCGAGGGCGCGCGGCGGGCCCCGGGGCTGATCGGGGACTTCCCGGCGCCGTCGCAGATGGCGCTGGCGCGGCGTCTCGCGACGGTCTGCGGCTACGACTGGGAGGCGGGGCGGCTCGACCTCGCGGTGCATCCGTTCTGCGCGGGCTCCTTCGGGGACGTGCGGATCAGCTCCCGCGTCGCGGACGCGGACCCGCTGGAGAACGCCTACGCGGTGATGCACGAGACCGGCCACGCGCTTTACGAGCAGGGACTGCCGGAGGACCTGCGCGGGCGTCCGACCGGGACGCACGCCTCGATGGGCCTGCACGAAAGCCAGTCGCGGTTCTGGGAGAACCATGTCGGCCGCTCCCGCCCCGCGGCGCCGTGGATGCTGGGCGAGCTGCGCGGCGCCTTCGGGGCGATCGGGATCGACGATCCGGAGGCGCTGTTCCGTGCGGTGAACCGGGTCGAGGACGGCTTCGTGCGCACCGCGGCCGACGAGCTGCAATACGACCTGCACATCCTGATGCGCTTCGACCTGGAGCGCGCGCTGGTCGCGGGCGATCTGGCTCCGGAGGATCTGGAGGGGGCCTGGAACGACCGCTTCGAGGCGGATTTCGGGCGGCGCCCGCCGCATCCGGGCCTCGGCTGGCTGCAGGACGTGCATTGGTCGGAGGGGCTGATCGGCTATTTCCCGACCTACACGCTGGGCAACGTCGCCGCGGCGGCGCTGGCGGCGGCGATGCGGCGGGACCTGCCGGAGGTCGAGGCGGGCTGGTCCGAGGGCGATTTCGCCCCGGCGCTCGGCTGGATGCGGGAGAAGGTGCATGCGCGCGCCCGGAGCGTGCCGGCCGGCGAGATCCTGTCGGACGCCTGCGGCGGGCCGGTGGACGAGGGGCCGCTGCTGGCGCATCTGGAGGCGAAGTTCGCGGATTGAGGCCGCGCGCCCGCGAAGGGCGCGATTGAAACCGCGGGAGGCCGGGCGCATATGCCGGGCATGAAACGCCTGCTCGCCTCCGCCTTCGCCCTTCTCGCCTCGGTCCTGCCCTCGGGCGCCGAGGAGACGCCGACCGTGCCTTACGAGGTGGTCGAGACGATCTCGGAAGACGTCGAGGTGCGCCGTTACGAGGCGCGCGCCGTCGTGGAGACCGACGCCTCCGACGGGACCTCGGCGGCGTTCCGGCGGCTGTTCGCCTATATCGACGGCGGCAACGAGGGGGGTCGGTCGATCTCCATGACGGCGCCGGTCGGGACCGGACCCGAGGAGGGCGAGACGATCGAGATGACCGCGCCGGTCGAGACCGCCGAGACAGGGGACGGGCTGGTGATGCGCTTCTTCCTGCCCGAGGACATGACGGCCGAGAGCGCGCCCGAGCCGACCGACCCGGCGGTGCGCCTGGCGACGGTGCCGGGGCGGACCGAAGCGGCGCTGACCTTCTCGGGCTGGACCGGGGCGGAGGGGGCGCTGGAGCGCGCCTCGGACCTGCGCCAGGCGCTCGAGGGGTCGGGCTGGACGCCGGCCGGCGAGCCGCGGGCCTATCTCTACGATCCGCCCTGGACGCTGCCCTGGAACCGGCGCAACGAGGTGGTGATCCCGGTGGAGCGCGCCGCGGAGGGTTAGACCCGGCGACGCGAGGACTGCACCATCAGGATGCCGACGGTGGTGACGGCGACGCCGGCGGCGTCGCGCCAGCCGAACGGCTCCGCCAGGATCAGCGCCGCGATGCCGACGCCGAGGGCGGGGTTGAGGAAGTGGAAGCTCGACGCCCGCGTCGGACCGATGCGGCGCACCAGCATGAACCAGACCAGCGTCGCGGCGAGGCCGGGGACGAGCGTGGTGTAGGCGAAGGCGAGGCCGAGCGGCATCGACCAGGTCACCGTCGCCGGATCCTCGAAGATCAGGGTGACGGGGGCGAGGGCGAGGGCGCCGACCAGCATCTGGAGTCCGACGATCATCAGGAGGTTGCCGCCCGCGGTCATGCCGCGGAGCGCGAGCGTCGCCACCGAGAGGGCGAGCGCGGCGATCACGCAGAGGCCGACGCCGAGCGCGTCGGTGCCGCCTTCGAGGCGATTGGCCATGACCACCGCGACCCCGGCGAAGCCGAGGGCGAGGCCGGCGGCGCCGAGGCGGCCGGGACGCTCGGCGAAGACCGCCCAGCTGCCGGCTGCGACGAGCAGCGGCAGCAGCGAGGCGATGATCGCGGCGAGTCCGCCCTCGATCCGGGTCATGGCGAGGAAGTTGAGCCCCAGATAGAGCGCGTTCTGGCAGATGCCGAACACCGCCACGAGCGCCCAGCCGCGCCGGCCGAGGCGGACGGTCTGGCCGAGGGCGGCGGCGAGCGCGACGGCGAGCAGGCCCGAGAGCGCGAAGCGAAGCGCGAGCGCGAGGAACGGCGGCGCGTCCGCGACCACGATCTTGGCCGAGGTGAAGGCGCTGGACCACATGATCGCGAAGCCGACGCCCATGGCGAGGGCGAGCGCGTCGGGGCGGTTCGGGGCGGCGTCGGTCGCGGTCATGCGCCGCCGGTAGCACGCGGCGCGGGCGAAAGGCAGAGGGGAGTCGCGTCAGGCGCGCCGGATGTCGCCCGCGGAGCGCGCCGGGTTTCGAATCGAGCCCGTCGGAACGGCGTGGCGCCATCGGACCGTTTGTGATCACCGGATTTCGTGCCGTGATCACGTATGTCGGTTTTTTGGCGTCGGTTGGGAGGCGGGCGTTGCGGCATAGCGTTGCAGGCGCCTATGAGGGCCTGAAACCATCGGACCGCAGGCGCGGGCTGCGGCCCGCGGCGCGCCCCGCCCGCCGCCGGGCGGCGGTCCGGCCGGCCGAGGGGGCGGCGACGGAGGAACGGGACGCCATGAACATCCACGAGTATCAGGCCAAGCAGCTGCTGAAGGACTACGGCTGCCCGGTGGCGGAGGGCCGCGTGGTGACGCGGGCCGAGGAGGCCAAGACCGCGGCTTCGGCGCTGGACGGCCCGCTCTGGGTGGTGAAGGCGCAGATCCATGCCGGCGGCCGCGGCAAGGGCTCGTTCAAGGAGACGAGCGCCGGGGAGAAGGGCGGCGTGCGCCTGACGAAGTCGGTCGAGGAGGCGGCGGAGGAGACCGAGCGGATGCTCGGCCGGACGCTGGTGACGCACCAGACCGGGCCGGCGGGCAAGCAGGTCAACCGCATCTACGTCGAGGACGGCGCCGACATCGAGACCGAGCTCTACCTCGCGCTGCTGGTGGATCGCGAGACCTCGCGGGTCAGCTTCATCGCCTCGACCGAGGGGGGCATGGACATCGAGGAGGTCGCGGCCTCCACCCCCGAGAAGATCGTGACCTTCAGCGTCGATCCGGCCTCCGGCATCTCGGGCTTTCACGGGCGCAAGGTGGCCTTCGCGCTGGGGCTGAGCGGCACGGCCTTCAAGGAGTGCGTGAAGCTCGTCGGACAGCTTTACCGGCTCTTCATCGAGAGGGACGTCAGTCTGCTCGAGATCAACCCGCTGATCGTGATGAAGGACGGCCATGTCCGCTGCCTCGACTGCAAGATGAACTTCGATTCGAACGCGCTCTATCGCCAGCCGGCGGTGATGGCGCTGCGCGACGAGACGGAGGAGGATCCGAAGGAGCTCGCCGCCTCGAAGTTCGACCTCAACTACATCGCGCTCGACGGCGAGATCGGCTGCATGGTCAACGGCGCCGGCCTCGCCATGGCGACGATGGACATCATCAAGCTCTACGGCTCGGAGCCGGCGAACTTCCTCGACGTCGGCGGCGGCGCCACCAAGGAGAAGGTGACGGAGGCGTTCAAGATCATCACCTCCGATCCGCAGGTGAAGGGCATCCTCGTCAACATCTTCGGCGGCATCATGCGCTGCGACGTGATCGCCGAGGGCGTGATCGCCGCGGTCAAGGAGGTGGGGCTGAAGGTGCCGCTGGTCGTGCGCCTCGAAGGGACGAACGTGGAGCTCGGCAAGAAGATCATCACCGAGAGCGGGATGGACGTGGTGCCGGCGGACAACCTCGCCGACGCCGCGGACAAGATCGTCAAGGCGGTGAGGGGCTGAACGGGTGACGCCGGTCGCGATGACGAGCGCGGCGGGGGCGCAGGGGGCGCTCCGCCGGCCGGCCGGCCGCGGGGCCTGCGGGCTCGTCGTCATCGGCGCGCTGTCC
>DATFKM010000442.1:0-4793 GCA_035268645.1 Paracoccaceae bacterium
TCGCGCCGAGCGCATCCTTCACCCCCGTCCGGTCCAGCCCCTCGAGCCGCGCCAACGCCGCCGCGGCGCCCATGCCGCCCGCCGTCGCCGGCCGGAAGAACCGGATCCGCCCCGTCGCCGCCATGCCGAGCATGGTGGCCACGTCCACCCCCAGCGCCATCGCCAGCAGCAGATCCTCGCCGGAGACCGGGCGCCCCTGAGCCGAGCGCCGCTCGCAATACGCCATCAGCGCCGAGAGCACCGTCGCCATCGGATGCACCACCGCGCCCTCGTGGACGCAGTCGTACTCCAGGCAATGGATCTGATAGGCGTTGACGATCGCGGCGAGCTGCGCCGGCAGCCGCTCCCCCGTCACCCAGACGGTCGCCTCGTCGCCCTCGCCCCACCGGCCCACCGTCGCCAGCAGCGCGTCCATCGAGGCGCCGGAGGAGCCCGCGATCCCGACGCCGAAGCTGTCCAGCAGGAAGATCTTCGCCTTGGCGAGCGCGGTCGCGTCCAGATCCTCGAACCGGGCGCCGAGGACGTGGTCCACCAGGGCGTCGACGATGGGCTGTTCGGTCATGCCGTGGCCTTCTCTTCGGCGCGCCAGAGATCCGGCGCGGGGTAATCCTCGGCGAGCCATGCGGCCCCGCCCTTCGCCTGCCAGACCAGCGCCGCGGCCTGCGCCAGCGTCGCCAGCCGCGCGAGGTCCGCGGCGTCGTAGGTCCGCCGCGCCTGCGCCGCCGCCACGATCTGCCCGACGAGCGCGCCGCCCGAACGGATCGGATGATAGACCGAGCTGCCCATGCGGGAGGTCTTGAGGAACTGCCGGAACTCGGCCGCCTCGTCGGTGTTTTCGAGCAGGATCGGCTGCCCGGTCCTGACCACCTCGCCCGGATGGTTCCACTCGATCGGGATGGCGAGCCGGCGCTGCTCCGCCGGGAAGCCGACGTTCCCGACGAGCATGTTGTAGCGCCGGTCCGGCGTCACGAGGAACACGCCCGAGACGCGATAGTCCCGCTCGCCCGCCTTCAGCGCGCCCGGCCGCTCCGCCGCCGCGTGATCCCCGAGCGCGTCATACGCGCAGCCCGTCAGCGCCGCGAGCGCGGGCTCCGGCGTCTCGGCCCCGGCGGCCTCGCCCAGCGCCCGCGACAGCCGCGCGGCGAAGGCGGCGTCGTCCGGCCTCATCGCGGAACCGCCTTCACGCAGTCGGCGACGGTCGCCTCCGGCAGCCCCGCCTCCCTCAGCACCGCCTCGGTATGCTCGCCCAGCCCTGGCAGCGAGGGATCGACGCGCCCCGGCTCCTCCGCGAACTTCATCGGCACGCCGATATGCAGGTTCCCCTCGGCGTCCTCCACGCGCATCTCCCGCGCCCGGGCCTGCTCCGAGTCGAACGCCTCGCGCAGGTCCAGCACCGGGGCGAAGCAGACGTCGCGCCCCTCGAACCACTCGACCCATTCGGCCCGCGTCCGCGTCAGGAACGTCTCCGCCAGGAACGCCTTCACCGGGTCCTGCGGCGGCCCCGGCGGCCCGGCGGCGGCCTCGATCAGGTCCGGCCGCTCCAGCGCGGTCAGCAGGTTGTGGACGAACTTGTGCTCGACCCCGCCGAGGCAGACCCACTTGCCGTCCTTGGTCGCGTAGTAGTTGAGGAAGGCCGAACCGCCCGTCGTGCGCTCGTGCTTCGGGTTCGGCGCGCGGTCCTCCGCGAAGACCGGCCCGGCGACGTTCGGCGTCCAGGCCATCAGCGCGTCGTGCATCGACATGTCGACGAAATCGCCGCGCCCGGTCCGCTCCCGCCGCAAGAGCGCCATCAGGATCGCGGAGAGCGACATCAGCGAACTCACCGCGTCCGCCGCCGCGATCCCCATCATCGTCGGCGCGCCGTCGGAGCCGAGATTGAGCGAGGACGTCCCCGCCAGCGACTGGATCGCCGGATCGTGCGCCGGCTTCCTCGTCCACGGCCCCGTCTGCCCGAAGGCGGCGATGGAGACGTAGACCAGCCGCGGATTGATCTCCCGCGCCTGCGCCGGCCCGACGCCGAGCCGCTCCACCACCCCCGGCCGGAACGCCTCCACGAACACGTCCGCCGTCTCGATCAGCCGGAAGAGCGCGGCCTTGCCCGCCTCCGACTTCAGGTCCAGCACGACCGAGCGCTTGCCCCGGTTGGTGTTGCGGAACCAGGTCGAGACGCCGTCCTTCGTGCGGTAGCCGAGCGCGCGCGGCGGATCGCCCGAGGGCGGCTCCACCTTGATCACGTCGGCGCCGTGATCGGCCATCATCATCGTCAGATGCGGCCCCGGCAGGAACATCGACAGGTCGAGGACCCGCACCCCGTCCAGCTTCATCCGGTCGCCCCCGAAGCCTTCAGCGCCGCGATCTCGCGCTCGGAGAACCCGGCCTCCCCCAGCACCGCCGCCGTGTCGGCGCCGAGCGGCGCGCAGACCGCGGAGGGCAGCGGCTCGTCCAGCCGGATCGGGTTGGCCAGCATCGCGAAACCCGGCTTCATCGGATGCGGCGCCGGCACGATCCCGCCGCGCTCGCGCAGGAACGGGTTCTCCAGCGCCTCCGCGACGTCCAGCACCGGCGCCGCCGGCACCTTGCCGGCGAAGAGGCGCATCCACTCGCCCGTCGTGCGCTCCTGCGCCTTGGCGTCGAGGATCTCCATCAGCGCGTCGCGGTTGTCGTAGCGGTCCCGCGGGCCCTTGAAGCGCGGGTCCTCCACCAGCTCCGGCACGCCCAGCGTCTCCGCCAGCGCCCGCCAGAACTTCGGCAGGACGCACATCACGAACACCCAGCCGTCCTTCGTCGGCAGCGTCTCGCACGGCACGACCGAGGGATGGCCCGAGCGCGGCCGGCGCCCCGTCACCTCCCCCTCGTTGAGATACCAGGTCGCGGGATAGCTCAGCTGATGCATCGCGACGTCGTAGAGGCTGACGTCCACGTCCCGCCCCTTCCCCGTCCGCGCCGCGCCCAAGAGCGCCGAGACCAGCGCGAAGGCGCAGGTCACGCCCGTCATGTAGTCGACGATCGAGAGCCCCATGCGCGACGGCGGCCCCCCCGGTTCCCCGGTCAGGGTCAGATACCCCGCCTCCGCCTGCATGAGATAATCGTAGCCCGGCCAGGCCGCCCGCTCCCCCTTGCGCCCGTAGGCCGAGAGATGCGCGCAGACGAGGTTCGGCTTCAGATGGCCGAGCGCGTCATAGGTCAGCCCCAGCTTGTCCGGCTGATCCCCGCGCAGATTGTTCATCACCGCGTCGAAATGCGGAACCAGCCGGTGCAGCGCCGCCTTCCCCTCCGGATGCTTCAGGTCCAGCGCCAGCGACCGCTTGTTGCGGTTGAAGGTCTGGAAGAAGTGCGAATCGTTCTCGCCGAGGAAATGCGGCCCGGACTGGCGCGAGCTGTCGCCCCCCGGCCGCCCCTCGCCCGCCGGCGGCTCGATCTTCACCACCTCCGCGCCCATGTCCGCGAGATAGAGCGAGCCGAACGGCCCCGCCCCGTACTGCTCGACCGAGAGCACCCGCACGCCGTCGAGGGGAAGGGTCATGCCGCCGCCCCGGCCGCCTCGGCCGCCGCCAGCCGCGCCTGCATGGTGCGGATCACCGGCGCCTCGATCAGCTTGCCCTCGCGCACCACCAGCCCGCTCTCGGAGGCCTCGTAGAGCGCCACGATCTCCTTCGCCTCCGCGATCTCCTCCGCCGTCGGGGTGAACGTCTCGTTGATGACGGCGACGTTGGAGGGGTGGATCGCCGCCTTGCCGTGAAAGCCCATCGCCTTCGCGCTCTCCGCCTCCGCCCGCACCGCGTCGAGGTTGCGGAAATCCAGCGACGGCACGTCCAGCAGCGCCTTCCCCGCCCGCCGCGCCGCGTGCACGCAGCGCCCGCGGGCGTAGGCCAGCGGCCCCGCCGCGTTCTCGCAGCCGAGCTCGGCGGAGAGGTCCACCGCCCCGAACAGCAGCAGCGTCAGCCGGGGCGAGGCCGCGGCGATCGCCTGCGCATGCTCCAGCCCGTCCACGCTCTCGATCAGCGCGGCGAGTTCGCAGCCCGCGCCCGCCTCGCTCAGCACCGCGTCGGCCTGCACCACCTCGGCCGGATCGTCCACCTTCGGCAGCAGCACCAGGCCCCCCGCCGGCGCCGCCTCCGCGATCGCCAGAAGATCCGCGAGCCCCGCCCGCGTCTTGAGCCCGTTGGTCCTGAGCGCCCGGCGATGCGCCGGCCCCGGCCCCTCGGCCAGCCAGCGCACGCCGTCCGGCCGCGCGCCCGCCTTCAGGGGCGGCGCCACGGCGTCCTCCAGATCCACGCAGACGAGATCGGCGCCCGACCCCATGGCCTTCTCGAACACCTCCGGCCTGGTCGCCGGCGCGAACAGCAACGAGCGGCGCGCCCTCGCCATGCGGATCCTCCCCTTGATCGGTCCCACCCGTCGAAGGCGGTTGTCCGGACAAATCAGCCGTCCCCGGCCGGGGTGTCAAGGGCGCCGCCGCAGCCGACGGTTGACATCCGGGCGGACCGCGATCCTACTTGTCCGGACAAATCGGAGACCGCAGGGAGGTCCGAAAAGCATGCCGTCCGCCAGATCCTACGCCGCCTCGGCCGCGGCGCTCGCCTTCCTCGCCGCCCCGGCCGCCGCCCAGGAGCTTCTTTTCCTCGCCGAGGACGTGCCCGCCGGCCTCAACTACGACGGCCCCGCGGCGGCGATCCCGACGAGCCAGACCGGCATGGTCAACACCATGGAGCCGCTGATGGGCTACGCCTCGGCCGGCCCGAACGAGGAGGGCGTGCATCTCCCCGACTTCGACAGCTTCGAAGGCCGCCTCG
>DATFKM010000443.1:0-6141 GCA_035268645.1 Paracoccaceae bacterium
GTGACGTCAAGGACGTTGTCCTGCTGGATGTCACGCCCCTGTCGCTGGGCATCGAGACGCTGGGCGGCGTGTTCACGCGGCTGATCGACCGCAACACCACGATCCCGACCAAGAAGAGCCAGATCTTCTCGACCGCCGAGGACAATCAGGGTGCGGTGACGATCCGCGTGTTCCAGGGCGAACGCGAGATGGCCGCGGACAACAAGATGCTGGGCCAGTTCAACCTCGAGGACATTCCGCCCGCACCCCGCGGCATGCCGCAGATCGAGGTGACCTTCGACATCGACGCGAACGGCATCGTCAACGTGTCGGCCAAGGACAAGGGCACCAACAAGGAACAGAAGATCACCATCCAGGCCTCCGGCGGCCTCTCGGACGACGACATCGAGAAGATGGTGAAGGAGGCCGAGGAGAACGCCGAGACCGACAAGAAGCGCCGCGAGATGGTCGAGGCGAAGAACCACGCCGAGGCCCTGATCCACTCCACCGAGCGCTCGCTCGCCGAACATGGCGACAAGGTCGACGAGGCCACGAAGTCCACCATCGAGGACGCCGTGAAGGCGCTCCGCGAGGCGACCGAGGGCGACGACCTCGAGGACGTCAAGGCCAAGACCCAGGCGCTGACCGAGACCGCGATGAAGCTCGGCGAGGCGATCTACAAGGCCGAGGCCGAGAAGGCCCAGGCCGAGGGCGCCGCCGAGACGGCCGAACGGCCGGAGGGTCAGGACGACGACGTCGTGGACGCGGACTTCACCGAGGTGAAGGACGACGACCGCAAGGCGGGCTGAAGCCCGGCCCGCGACGGGCCGCTCCACCCGCGCGGCCCCGCCCCGATCCCGTGGGCGGGGCCGTTGCGTGACGGGGCGGCCCGGCGGGCCCGCAGGAGAGGCGTGACATGGCGAAACGCGACTTCTACGAGGTGCTCGGCATCGCCAAGGGCGCCTCGGAGGACGAGATAAAGAAGGCCTACCGCGCGAAGGCCAAGGTGCTGCATCCCGACCGGAACACGGAGGATCCGCAGGCCGAGGCCAAGTTCAAGGAGGTGGCCGAAGCTTACGAGATCCTCAAGGATCCGCAGAAGAAGGCCGCCTACGACCAGTTCGGCCACGCCGCCTTCGAGGGCGGCGGCCCGGGCGCCGGCCAAGGCCAGGGCGGGTTCCGCCCCGGCGCGGGCGGCGCCGATTTCGGCGCCTTCTCGGACGTGTTCGAGGACCTCTTCGGGGAGTTCATGGGCGGCGGTCGCGGCCGCGGGCGCGGCCGCGGCGGCGCCACCCGGGGCTCCGACCTGCGCTACAACCTGCGCGTGACGCTGGAGGACGCCTTCCGCGGCAAGCAGGAGACGCTGGAGATCCCGACCGCCGTCAAGTGCGACGAGTGCAACGGCACCGGCGCCGAGAGCGGCTCGCCCCCCGCCACCTGCCCGACCTGTTCGGGCATGGGCAAGGTGCGCGCGCAGCAGGGCTTCTTCACGATCGAGCGGACCTGCCCGACCTGCGCCGGGCGCGGCTCCATCGTCAAGGATCCGTGCAAGGTCTGCGCCGGCGCCGGCCGCGTGCAGCGGGAGCGCCGGCTCAAGGTCGACATCCCCGCGGGGGTCGAGACCGGGACCCGCATCCGCCTCGCGGGCGAAGGCGAGGCGGGGATGGCCGGCGGACCGCCGGGGGACCTCTACATCTTCGTGGAGGTCGCGCCGCATCCGATCTTCGAGCGGGAGGGGCCTGACCTGCACTGCCGGATCCCGGTGCCGATGACCACCGCCGCCCTCGGCGGGGAGATCGAGGCGCCGCTGGTCGACGGCGGGCGCAGCCGCGTCAAGGTGCCGGCGGGCGTGCAGTCCGGCAAGCAGCTTCGCCTGCGCGAGAAGGGCATGCCGACGCTGCGCGGCGGCCGGCGCGGCGACCTCTATCTGGAGCTCGCGGTGGAGACGCCGGTCAATCTCAGCGCCAGGCAGAAGGATCTGCTGCGCGAGTTCGAGAAGGAGAGCGACGGCAATTCGCCTTCCACCTCGGACTTCTTCAGCCGCGTCAAGGCGTTCTGGGACGACATCGCGGGCTGACGCCCGAGGCGCCGGCCGTCCCGCGCGGAGCCGGCCGGCGCTTCGATCGGACTTGCCCGACCCGGCCGCGCCCGCGACACTGACGTCTCGCCGCCGTTCCGGGAGTTCAGCCATGCACCGCGCCCTCGCCGCCCTCGCCCTTCTGCTGCCGGCCGCGGCGGCGGCGCAGGCGACTCCGCCCGACTGCACCGGGGAGATCACCGTCGAGGGCCGGGGCGCGGTCACCGCCGTCCCCGACCTGCTGACGGTCGGTTTCGACGCCGAGGCCGAGGCCGAGAACCCCGCCGAGGCGTTCTCGGAAGCCTCGCGCCGCACGCAGGCGGTGCTCGACGCGCTGCGCGAGAGCGGCGTGGCGGAGCGGGATCTCGCCACCTCGGGCGTCTCGCTCGGCCCGGTGCGGGAGCGGCCGGACCGCGACTCCCCGCCGGAGACGGTGGGATGGCGGGCGAGCTCGAGCCTCACCGCGACGCTCCGCGATCTCTCGGGCTTCGGCGATACGGTCGACGCCGCCGTGGCCGCCGGCGCGACGGGCCTCGGCTCGGTCAGCCTCGAGGTCTCGGACGCCGAGGCGAAGCTGGGCGAGGCGCGGGCCGCCGCGGTGCGCGACGCGCTCGCCAAGGCCGAGGCGATGGCGGGGGCGGCCGAACTCTCTCTCGGCCCGGTCCTCGCCTTGGTCGAGGCCGGCGCTCAGACGCCGCGTCCGGCCCCCTTCCGCGCCATGGCGATGGCCGAGGGCGCCGATTCGATGCCCGTCGCGCCGGGCGAACGGCGGCTCGAGGCGCGCGTCTCGCTGACGGCGGCGCTCTGCCCGGCGGAATGAGCGGCCCGCCGCCGGCTCAGCCGGCGGCCGCCCCGGCCTCGGCCGCGGCGCCCTCGACCGCCGCGCAGATCCCGGCGACGACGGCCTCGACCAGCGTCTCGTCCTCGCCCTCGGCCATCACGCGGATCAACGGCTCGGTGCCGGACTTGCGGATCAGCACCCGGCCCGCGCCCTCCAGCCTGGCCTCGCCCTCGGCGATCGCCGCGCGCACCGCCGGCGCCTCCAGCGGCGCCGCACCCGGCGCGTAGCGCACGTTGCGCAGGATCTGCGGCAGCCGCTCGAACCGCGCGCAGACCTCGGAGGCGCGCTTGCCGTCCTCCGCCAGCGCCGCCAGCACCTGAAGCCCCGCGATCAGCCCGTCGCCCGTCGTCGCGTGGTCCGACATCACGACGTGCCCCGACTGCTCGCCGCCCAAGTTGTAGCCGCCGCGCCGCATCGCCTCGACCACGTAGCGGTCGCCGACCTTGGTGCGCAGCAGCTTCAGGCCCTTGGCGTCCAGATGCCGCTCGAGGCCGAGATTGCTCATCACCGTCGCCACCAGCGCCCCGCCCCGCAGCCGTCCCTCGCGGCGCCAGCGTTCGGCGATCAGGGCCATGATCTGGTCGCCGTCCACCACCTCGCCGCGCTCGTCCACCACGATCACCCGATCCGCGTCGCCGTCGAGCGCGAGGCCGAGATCGGCGCCCTCGCGAAGCACCGCCTCGCGGCACGCCTCGGGATGGGTGGAGCCGCAGCCCGCGTTGATGTTGGTGCCGTCCGGCGCGACCGAAAGCGGGATCACCTCGGCCCCGAGCTCCCACAGCACGGTGGGCGCGGAGCGGTAGGCGGCGCCGTTTGCGCAGTCCACCACGATCTTCAGGCCGTCGAGGTTCAGCGCCTTCGGGAAGGTCGCCTTCGCCGCCTCGATGTAGCGCCCGAGGCCGTCCTCGATGCGCTTGGCGCGGCCGATCTGGCGCGGCTCCACCCGCGTCGGCGCCTCGGCCAGGATCAGCGCCTCGATCTCGGCCTCCGAGGCGTCCGAGAGCTTGTAGCCGTCGCGGCCGAACAGCTTGATGCCGTTGTCCTCGAACGGGTTGTGGGAGGCGGAGATCATCACCCCCGCATCCGCCCGCAGCGACTTGACCAGCATCCCCACCGCCGGCGTCGGGATCGGGCCGAGCAGGAACACGTCCATCCCGGCCGAGAGCAGGCCCGCGGTGATCGCCTGCTCCAGCATGTAGCCCGAAAGCCGGGTGTCCTTGCCGATCACCACGCGGTGCCGGTGCGTGCCGTCGCGGAAGAAACGCCCGGCGGCCTGCCCAAGCGCCAGCGCCGTCTCCGGCGTCATCGGGTGCTGATTGGCGCGCCCGCGCACGCCGTCCGTGCCGAACATGGAACGGGTCATGCCTTCCCCCTCAAGCCGTGTCTCCCCCATGTCGAGCGTAGCGAACCGCCGCCGCGCCGCAAAGCCCCGGGCCGCGTCGGCCTCAGCTCCGGTCCCGGATCGAGCTCGTGATCAGGAGCAGGATCGCCCAGCTCAGAAGCGCCACGCCGAAGATGCCCACCGTCCAGAACAGCCGCTCCGGATAGCGCGGCTCCTGGCTCAGCGTCGGCGCGATGTGGGTCGCGAGATAGCGCTGCTGGCGCCGCGCCTCGGCGCGCGCCGCCTCCAGCGCCGACTGCGCGGAGGTGTACATGTTGGTGGCGAATTCCAGCTCCACCTGCAGGCGTTCCTGCACGCCGGCGGCCTCGGCCAGCGTGCCGCGCGGCGTGGCGGAGAGCGAGCCGGCCCCGCCGGGGTCGATCTCGCCGTCGGCGATGCGCGCCTCGGCCGTCGCGATCTGGGCGTCGACGGCGGCGAGGCGGCGCTCCATCGCCTCCAGCACCGGGCTGTCGGAGGAGAGCACCGAGCGCCGGCTCTCGATGTCGCCCTCGATCTCGGCCCGCCGGGCGCGGAGCTGCGCGATCAGCCCCATCTCCTGGGTGATGTCCCCGGCGACGTCGGCGGTGCCCTGCGCCTCGCGGAAGCTCTGCAGCGCGAGGCGGGCGTCGCGCACGCGCTGCTCGGCCTCGGCGAGGTCGATCTCCGCGAAGCGCACCGCGTCGGCCCGCGCGCCGGTCGAGAGGCCGTTGATCAGGGTCTCCGACTCGTCCAGCACCGCCTCGGCCACGCGCTTGGCGTCCCCGGGCCGGAAGGCGCGCACCTCGACGTCGATGATGCCCGCGGTCGAGTCGTAGGAGACGGTGACGGCCCGGTTCCAGTAGTCCAGCAGTTCCTCGATGGTCTCGGCGTCGCCGAGCGCGAACACCGGATCAGCCTCCGGACGGTTGTAGATCTCGCGCAGCGCCAGCCGGTCGTCCACGCGCTCGACCATCGGCTGGGACTGCAGGTATTCGAACAGCATCTGGGTGTCGCCGGTGGTGCTGTCGCCGCCGCCGCCGAACAGCTCCATCACCGGCGAGGGCAGCGCGCCGTCGAGGCTGCGAACCGCGAAGGAGACCTCGGAGGCGTACTGGTCGGCGGCCTTGGCGTAGAGGTACCAGCCCGCGATCGCCGTCGGCGCGGCGACGAGGGCGACGAAGCTGCCCCAGACGGCGATGCGCGAAACCAGCGCCCGGCGCCGGGCCCGGCGCGCGGCGCCCGAAGCAGGCGCCTCCACCGAGATCGAGGGGCGCGGCGCGACGTCCGGAACGTTGGCGGCCTTCGCCTCGACGAGGGCGCCGCCCTTGCCGCGGGCGCCTCCGCCGCCGCCCTTGCCGCGCAGCGCCCGCGCCTTGCCGAGCTTCGCCTTGCGCCGCCGCTTGCGCGCCTGGCGCGCGGCGGCGCGGGGGCGCGGGGCGACGATCTCGCCGCTCTTCGGCTCGGCGGCGCTGTCCGGCACGGGCTCGCCCGCGACCGGCGCCGCCTCGGCCTCGCCGGGCGGGGGCGGCGCCACGGGCTCGCCCGCGCGCTCCGCCTCGGCGGAGAGATCGGCGGCCTCGGCGGCCAGCGCGGCGCGGCGTGCGGCGCGGCGGGCGCGCTTGGCCGCCGGCTGACGGCCCGAGACGACGTCGGCCGCGTCGACGCCGCGCCCGGCCTCGGCCGCGGCGGCCAGTCCGGGATCGCCGTCCGGGCCGGTCTCCGCCTCGGCGGCGGCGAAGCGCTCCGGGCGCAGGGGATCGGGCTCGCCGGCGGGGGCGTCCTCCGCAGGGCCGGGTCGCCGGGTCTGATCGTTCATGTCGCGTTCCGTGACGGGGCGCGGGCGGCCTTGGAGCCGCGGCGGGCGGCCGGGCCGGGGCTTGCCCC
>DATFKM010000444.1:0-3288 GCA_035268645.1 Paracoccaceae bacterium
GCGAAGTCGATCAGCGCGTCCAGCGTCTCGTGCAGCGCGGTCCCGCCTTGCAGGATCGCGAAGACGTCGGCCAGCACCCGCTCGGCATAAGCGTCGAGCGCCGCGCGCGTCAGCCCGTCCTCGCTTCCGAACTCGCGATAGAGCGACGGCTTGGAGATGCCCGCCATCCGACAGATCGCGTTGACCGACACGTCCGCGGGGTCGCCCTTCCAATAGGCGGTCACGGCGAGGTCGAGCACCTTCTCGGCGTTCATCGTCCTCGGGCGGCCGCGCGTGGGACCGGGGTTGCTGTCGCTCATTTTATACCGATCGGTATTTTATGCCTTGACGGGGTCTCGCGGATTTTCATACCATTCGGTAACAAGGCATTCAAGCAGGAGCCGCAGGATGACGAGCGCGGGAACGGACACCGGCTGGACCGTGGTGATCACAGGGGCCAGCAGCGGCTTCGGGGAGGCGGCGGTGCGCGCCTTCGCCGACCGGGGCGATCGCGTCTGGGGCACCATGCGGGACGCCACGGGCCGCAATGCAAGCAGGAAGGCGGCGTTGGAGGCGCACTCGCCCCGCATCACCGTCGTCGAGATGGACGTGACCCGGGACGCCTCGGTCGCGGACGCGTTCGCCGAGATCCTCGCGAAGGGCCCCGTCGACCTCCTGATCAACAACGCCGGCATCATGTATATCGGGATGACCGAGGCTTACAGCGTCGCGCAGGCCCATGAGCAGATGGACGCCAACTACTTCGGCGCGATCCGCGCGATGCAGGCGGTTCTGCCTGGAATGCGGGCCGCCGGCGCCGGCCTGATCATCAACACCAGCTCCCTCGCGGGGCGGGTCTCGCCGCCCTTCTTCGGCGCCTATTGCGCCACGAAACACGCGCTCGAGGCCTACAGCCAGAGCCTGCGCTACGAGGTCGCCCCGTTCGGCGTCGACGTCGCGCTGGTCGAGCCGGGGCCGTTTCCCTCCAACCTGCTCGCGGCGGGCAAGCCGCCCGCCCACGAGCATGTCCTCGCCTCCTACGGCGATCTGCGCGACGTGCCCACGGCGATGGTCGCAGGGTTCGCGGAGATGCTGGCGAGCGACGCCGCCCCCGACCCGCGGCTGGTCGTCGACGCCTACCTCGCGCTCGCCGACGCGGCGCCGGGCGAGCGACCGACGCGCACGGTCGTCGGCATCACCTGGGGCGTCGACGAGATCAACAGCTTCACCCAGCCGCGCCAGGACGCGCTGCTGAAGGAGATGCAGCTCGACGCCGTCCTCGGCGGCGCCGACGCCGGAGGCCGACTCGCGCCGTGACGTCACGTGACCCCGAACGACCCGAACTCGACCTGAAAGGACCCTCGCCATGATGAATGCCCTGATCGCCGCTTCTGCAGCGGCTCTGATCTCGAGCGCCGCCTTCGCCGACAGCCCCGGCGACGGGGACGCCCATGTCTCCCTCGAAAACGTGGAATGGTTCGACGGGCCGCTGCCGGGCGTGCAGCTGGCGCATCTGTGGGGCGACGACGAGACCGGCGCGCGCTGGTTCTTCAAGATGGAACCGGGCGTCGCGCTCCCCATGCACATTCATACCAACGACTACTGGGGCATGACCATCCAAGGCGCCTGGGTGCATATCGAGGGCGATGGCTCCGAGTTTCGCACCGCGCCCGGCGACTACGCGCTGGTCAAGGGCGGCGAGCCCCATGCCGATCGATGCGATGGGGAGATCCCATGCATCGGCGTGCTGGACTTCGCCGGCCCCCGCGACGTCGCGCTCGTCGAGTAGACGGCCGACGGGACGGTTCGTCCGCCGCACACGACAGCGAAGAGACGCGCAGCCGCGGGCCGTTCGCGGCCGGTGACGGATCCGGCGACGGGGAAAGGGCTTGAAGCCGTTTCGATCGACGTCTTCACTGTCGGGGACGATCCGTCGACGCGCATCCGGCGCCTCGAAGACCGGACCGGCGCCGTCGCGCGACGGACCTCCGAGTGAAGCTCCCGGCCCGGCCGCCTCGGACGGGGCCTCGGCCGGGCCGCATTTCCTCCGCCGTGGCGCAGTCCCGCGGCCGGAGTATAGGAAGGAGGCGGCGGGGCGGCCTCGGAAGTGCGGCCCGCCGCCGCACGACCCCCGTCGTCGCGCCGGCGGCGGGTCGCCCCACACTCATCGCGCGCCGCAGCGACGACGGGGCCGCCCCCCGCGCCGCCTGAGCGCCAAGCCCGAGAGGCCGACCCATGCCGGACGCTTCCCCTTCGCTCCCGCCCGGCGCGCGGCCCCTCGGCGCCGGCGCGCTCGTGTTCGCGACGCTGGTCCTGTGCTCGGCGTTCGGGGAGGTCTCGACCGGCCTGCTCGTGCCCGCGATGCCCACGCTCGGCGATCTCTTCGGCGCGAGCCCCGCAACGGTCCAGCTGACCCTCGTCGCCTTCGCGGTCGCCTTCGCGACGGGGCAGCTGGTGTTCGGTCCGCTCTCGGACCGCCGCGGGCGGCGCACCGCGCTGCTGATCGGCGCGGGACTGACCCTCGCCGGGTCGCTCGCGGCGGCGACGGCGGGCGATCTGCCGACCATCGTCGCGGCGCGGGCGATCCAGGGCTTCGGCGCCGCGTCGGGTTACGTCGTGGCGCGCGCCATCGTGCGCGACGTCTACGGCGCGGAGGGTTCGGCCAGGGCGATGGCGCTGCTGTTCGCGCTGATGGCCGCCTGCTTCCTGCTCGCGCCGCTGCTCGGCGGCGCGCTGCTCGACCTCGCCGGCTGGCGGGCGGGCTTCGCGGCCGCCGCACTCGCCGCCGCGGCATGGCTGGCCTCGGCGCTCTTCGTCATGCCGGAGACCGTGACGGAGCGGCCCGGCCCAAGGGCCGAGGCCGTTCACCGCGTCTATCTCGGACTGTTCGGGCATCGGGGCTTCCTCGCCTACATGATCGTCCATGCCGTCGCCTATGCCGGCCTCTACTGCTTCGTCGCCGGGGCGCCGTTCCTCTTCATCGAAGGCCGCGGCCTCGCGCCGTCGAGCTACGGCGCCCTCGCCGCCCTCGCGATGTCCGGCTTTCTCGCCGGCGCCATGGCGGCGCGCGTCGTCATCCCCCGCTGGGGACGGGATCGATCGATCTCCGTCAGCCTCGCGATCATGCTGGGCGCGCCGGCGGCGCTGGTCGGCCTCGGCCTCGCCGGTATCGCGTCCACGCCCGCGGTCGCGGGGCTCCAGTTCGCCTGCTGGTTCGGCGGCGGCCTGCTCGCGCCCAACACGGCGTCCGGGGTGATGACGTCCCATCCCAAGGCGGCCGGCGCCGCCGCGGCGGTGCTCGGCTTCGTG
>DATFKM010000445.1:0-2130 GCA_035268645.1 Paracoccaceae bacterium
CGCGGCTCGATCCCCACCGCGCGCAGCACTTCGGGATCCCCGATGCCGCAGCGCTCGAGAATTCCCGGGGTCGCAACGGCCCCGCCGCAGAGGATCACCTCGCGCCGCGCGCGCACGACCTCCTCCCGCCCGTTCCGGCGGAAGGCGACGCCGACGGCGCGGCCCTCCTCGATGACGACGTGCCGCGCCAGTGCGCCGGTACGGATCTCGAGGTTCTTGCGGCCGTGCGCCGGGCGGAGATAGGCGGTCGCCGCGCTCTCGCGCCGGCCGTTCCGGATGTTGAAGTCGTAGAGGCCGAGGCCCTCCTGATCGGCCCCGTTGAAGTCGTCGTTGGGCCGCGCGCCGTGCTCCGGCGCCGCCGCGAAGGCGGCCTCGAGGAAGGCGCGGTAGAGCGGGTTGTCGCCCTTCGCCTTCACGACCCGGAAGGGCCCCCGCGTGCCGTGGAAGGCGTCGCGCCGCTGGGCATGCCCCTCGGCGCGCTTGAAGTAGGGCAGGACGTCGGCATAGCCCCAGCCGGGCAGGCCCGTCTGCGCCCAGTCGTCGTAGTCCCGCCGGTGGCCGCGCATGTACATCATGCCGTTGATCGAAGAGGAGCCGCCGAGGACCTTGCCCCGCGGCCAGGGCACCGTGCGCCCGTCCATGTCGCTCTGCGGCGCGATCTCCAGGTTCCAGTTGATCGCCCGGCGGAAATAGACGAGCCCCGCCGCCATCGGCACCCGGATCAGCGGATCCGTGTCGGCACCGCCCGCCTCGGCCAATAGCACGCTGTGCCGCCCGTCCTCCGAGAGCCGCGCCGCCACCGCGCACCCGGCCGAGCCGGCGCCGACCACCACGAAATCGAACTCCTCCGCCATCCCGTCCTCCTCGTCGTCCTGCGCCGCGGGGGCGCGGGGCCGGGGCGGCGGGGGTGGGCGGGCGGGACGCCGCCCCGGCCCCGCGCCCCCGCCTCAGCCCGGAAACTCCCCCCGTTCAGGGCGAGCGCGTGGCCCGAGACGTAGCCGGCCTCGTCCGAGACCAGCCAGGCCGCCGCCGCCACCTCCACCCGCTCCACCGAGATCACGCCCGCGTTGTTCACCAAGACGTCGAGCGAGCCGAGCGCGACGGCCCGGGCCGCCAGCGCCTCCACCTGGGTCTCGTCGGTCACGTCGCAGCGCACCGACTCGACGCCCGGCGCCTCGACCGCGGCGAGATCGGCGCCCAGCCCCCGCGCGCCGCCGGCGGCGAGGCGTCCGGCGATCGCGCGGCCGATGCCGCGGGCGGCGCCCGTCACCACCGCGACCTGCCCGGCGAGGCTCACGGCGCGTCCCGCCAGCGTTTCGCCCGGGCCCGCGGCCCGGCGAGGAGCGCCTCGTCGAAGGGGGCCGGCTCGCAGCCGCCGGGCTGGGGCGGGCCGGCCTTGTAGCCGGTCTCCCGCTCCACCGCCGCGAGCGCTTCGGGGTGGGTGTGGTAGAGGCAGCAGGCCGCGACGACGAGCGCGCCGAAACCCTCGGGGTGCGCCGCCTCGATGGCGCGCAGTCGGGCGGCGCGGGCCTCCGGCGCGAGGGCCTCCACGCCCTCTGCCGCCGCCGCGATCCCGTCCGCCGTGGGGGCGAAGCGGGGATGCGCCGCCATCGCCTCCGCGAGGCCGAGCGCCGAGGCCGGCGGGAAGGCGCCGTCGCCCGGCAAGAGCGCATCGAGGATCGCGGCGAGCCGGCTCACGCCCCGCGCTCCCGCAGCATCGCGTCCGCCGCCGGGAGCGCCAGCGCCCGCAGCGTCGGCGTCGGGTTCAGCGCCGCCGCCGTGACGAGCACCGAGCCGTGGGCCGCCGTCGCGTTCGGACAGTCGTGCAGGCGGCCGAAGGGGTCGGTGACGGAGGTCTCCGGATTCTCGCCCATCCGCGCGGCGCCGAGGAGGTGGAAGCCCGCCTCGGTCACGAGGTCCTGGGTCACGACCTCCCGCGCGCCGGCCTCGCGCAGCGCCGTCTCGGCCTTGCCGAGGCCGAAGCGGATCATCTCGCGCGTGTCGTCGTCTAGCGCATAGGTCATCTTCGGGGCGGGGACGCCCATGCGGTCGGCCAGGTCGGGGTCGAGCGTCACGCGGCGCTCCTCGCGCGGGAGGTCCTCGGTGGTGACGGTGAGCGAGGCGGCGCGG
>DATFKM010000446.1:0-6638 GCA_035268645.1 Paracoccaceae bacterium
CTGCGCCGCCGCCGGCTGCGATCCGGCGGAGACGGTGATGGTCGGCGACAGCGTGCACGACCTCGGGGCCGGCCGCGCGGCGGGCGTCGGCCTCGTCGTCGGGGTGCTGACCGGCCCGGCTCGGGAGGCCGACCTCGCCCCCCTGGCGGACGTCGTGGCGCCTTCCATCGCCGCCCTGCCCGACCTTTTGGACCGCTGAAGCCGCCGGAACGGACGCCCGGCGTCGCTCAAGGGGTGGCAATCGCGCCCCGGTCGGCCCTAGCTTCCTCCAGCGGAAGACGAGGAGGACCGTCATGACCGAGCCCGCCGCGCCGTCCGAAGGCGGGGAGCCCGTGCGCCCGCGCCGCCGCGCCGGCGCGCGTTCCGGCGCCGGCCGCCGCGCTGCGCCGCCGACGCTCGACCAGTCGCCCTGGGCGCCGCCGACGAATTCGGACCGGCCGACCGAGCCGCTGACCGAGGAGGGCGTCGCGGCGGTGCACGACGGGGCCATGCGGGTGCTGGAGGAGATCGGCCTCGACTTCCTCAACGAGGATGCGCTGGCGATCCTGAAGGCCGAAGGCTGCGACGTCCGCGACCAGCGCGTGCGCATGGGCCGCGACTTCGTGATGGAGAAGATCGCGCTCTGCCCCTCCGCCTTCACGATCACGCCGCGCGATCCCGCCCGCGCCATCGAGATCGGCGGCGCCAAGATGGTGTTCGGCAACGTCTCCTCGCCCCCCAACGTCATGGACCTCGAGCGGGGCAAGCGTCCGGGCGACCGCGAGAGCTTCCGCGACCTCCTGAAGCTCTCCCACGCCTTCAACTGCATCCACTTCGTCGGCGGCTATCCGGTGGAGCCGGTGGACCTGCACCCCTCCACCCGCCACCTCGACGCCCTCTTCGACAAGCTGACGCTGACCGACAAGGTGGTGCACGCCTACTGCCTCGGCCCGGAACGGGTGGAGGACGTGATCGAGATGGCGCGCATCGCCTCCGGGCTCGACCGCGAGGCGTTCGAGGCGAAGCCGCGGCTCTACACCAACATCAACGCCTCATCGCCGCTGAAGCACGACTGGCCGATGCTGGACGGCGCCATGCGCTTCGCCCGCCGCGGCCAGCCGGTGGTGGTCACGCCCTTCACCCTCGCCGGCGCCATGGCCCCGGTGACGCTGGCCGGCGCCGTCACCCAGTCGGTGGCCGAGGGGCTGGCGGCGATCGCCCTTCTGCAGTGCATCCGTCCGGGCCTCGCCTGCGTGCTCGGGTCCTTCACCTCCAACGTCGACATGAAGTCCGGCGCGCCGGCCTTCGGCACGCCCGACTACATGCGCGCGACCCAGATGTCGGGCCAGATGGCGCGCTTCTACGGGCTGCCGCTGCGCGCCTCCAACGCCTGCGCCGCGAACGCGCCGGACGGCCAGGCGATGTGGGAGAGCGCCTTCAGCCTCTGGGCCTGCGTCTCCGGCCGCGCCAACATGGTCTATCACGGCGCCGGCTGGCTCGAGGGCGGACTGATCGCGAGCTACGAGAAGTTCGTGATGGACTGCGAGCTCCTGCAGCAGATGCAGGCCTACATGAAGCCCGTCGCCGCCGGCCCGGACGAGATCGCCTTCGACGCCATCGCCGAGGTCGGCCCTCACGGCCACTTCTTCGGGGTCGGGCACACCCAGGACCGCTATCAGGACGCCTTCTACCGTCCCTTTCTCTCGGACTGGCGCAACTACGAGGCCTGGGCCGAGGGCGGAGCCGTCTGGACGGCCGAACGCGCGCGCCGCCTCTGGAAGGCGATCCTCGCGGAGTTCGAGCCGCCGCCGATGGACGAGGCGGTGCGCGACGAGCTCGCCGCCTTCGTCGAGCGGCGCAGGCGCGAGGGCGGCGCGCCGACCGACTTCTGAGGCGCGTCAACCGGCCGTTAACCCCGTTGGGGTGCAAAGGTCCCCGGGCCCGGAGCGAAGGGAGGCCGCGCGATGCCCGAGGAGACGATCTACGCCCGCGCCCTGCGCGAGTCGCTGGCGGCGGGGCGCATGAGCCGCGACGACGCGGTGCTGGTGGTCGCCGGCGGCCCCTACGACGCCGCGACGCTGCGCGAGGCCGGCTTCTCGAACGTCGTGATCAGCAATCTCGACACCCGGATGCGCGCCGACGCCTTCGCGCCCTACGGCTGGTCCCTGCAGGACGCCGAGGCGCTGAGCCATCCCGACGGCGCCTTCGACCACGTCCTCGTCCACGCCGGTCTGCACCACTGCCGCAGCCCGCACCGGGCGCTCTGCGAGATGATGCGCGTCGCCCGGCGCGGCGTCCTCGTGGTCGAATCGCGCGACTCGCTCCTGATGCGCCTCGCCGTGCGGCTCGGCCTGACGGCCGAACACGAACTCGAGGCGGTGATCGGCAACGGCGGCGACATGGGCGGCGTCGCCAACACCGGCGTCCCCAACTTCGTCTACCGCTGGACCGAGCGGGAGGTGCGCAAGACGGTCGAGAGCTTCGATCCCGCCCGCCCGGCGCGCCTCGCCTTTCTCTACGGCCTGCGCCTGCCCCTCGCGCGGCTCGACGCCCATCACGCGCCCTGGAAGGGGGCGGCGCTCCGCCTCGCCGCCGGCATGGCGCTCGGGCTGGGGCGGCTGTTCCCGCGGCAGGGCAACCTCTTCGCCTTCCATGTCGACCGCACCGCGCCCCTGCATCCCTGGATCCGCGAGGCGCCGGACGGCCCGCGCCTCGACCCCGAGATCGTGCGGATCGGGCGCGCGGCGTGATCCGGCGCCCGACCCCTCGCCATGCGCGTCGGAGACGGTAAGGTTCTCTTGCAATCCGGGAACCCGCCCGGAGCCATCGAGGGAGGACCGCCCATGACCATCGAGATCGACGCCGGCAACGCGCTGCACGTGATCGACCACGCCAGCTCCGACGCCGTCACCTTCGTCTTCGTCAACGCCCTGACCGGCACCACCGACCACTGGGAGGGCGAGGTCGCGCCGGCGCTGCGCGAGAAGGGCTTCGGCACCGTCAGCTGGAACTTCCGCGGCCAGCCCGACAGCCCCTTCGCCGACGTCGAGATCACCGATCGCGTCATCGTCGAGGATCTCGGCCGCGTGCTCGAGGCGACCAAGCCCGCCAGGCCCGTGCTCGTCGGCCTCTCCATCGGCGGCCTCTACGCCGCGCGCGCGCATCTCGAAGGCGCGCCCTCGGCCGGACTCGTCCTGCTGAACACCCTGCGCGAGATCGGCCCCCGAATCGCCTGGGTGAACGACTCGCTCCCCCACATCGCGAGCACCGTCGGCCCCGGCGTCTTCACGGACGTCATGTCGCCGATGATCCTGAACCCGGAGGCGCTGGCCGCCGCGCGACCCAACGCCTTCAAGACGCCATACCAGGCGCTCCCGCCGGAGAACGGGATCATGAACCTCCTGCGCAACTCGCCCGCCACCGACTGGGACGCGCCCTGGGACGAGATCACGGTCCCGACCCTCGTGATCACCGGCCACCACGACCGGGTGTTCCGCGACCCCGAAGTGATCGACCGCCTCGCCGCGGGCATCCAGCGCTGCACGCGCGAGGAATGGGAGGACTGCGGCCACATGATCCCGGTCGAACGCCCCGGCCGCCTGATCGAGAGCCTCGCACGCTTCGGCGGCTCGCTCTGACGCGCGGGGGCGGGCCGGGGACGCTCCCGGCCCGCCCCCGCCTCACCGGAGACTGCCGAGGACCACCACCATCGCCCGGTCGTCCGCCACCGGCCGCTTGGCCGGGAACGCCTGGGAGTAGTCGCGGATGTTCGCGATGTAGTCGGCGAGGTCGAACTCGGTGGGGACCGTGACCGGATTCCTGTTCGGCAGCACCCCGCGAAGGATCTCGCGGCGCACCTCGTCCAGCCGGTCCTCGTCCGCCGCCGCGCCGAACTTCTCCCGTCCGTCGGTCGCGCCGCCCCGGTCGGCGACCAGCTTCGCCGCCTCGTCTGCGCCGCCGTCCGGCCGGTTCGACAGCCCCCGATCGACCAGCAGGCAGTAGCTCAGGCATTTCTGCGCGATGTCCGCCGGGTCGATCCCCAGCGCCTCCGCCACCTTGCCGAGGTCGTCGCTCAGCGAGCGCGCGAGACCGGCGCCGTCCTTCGGCCCGCGCGCCCCGCCGATCCAGGTCTCGGCGAAATAGCCGTATTCGATGAAGCGGTTGCGGACGTCCTCCGCCAGCTTCAGGCGCTCCTGATAGTCTCGGTTCGGGCGGCGCGTGACGTAGACGATGACCTTGTCGTGGCGCAGCCGCGAGAGTTCGGTGCGGCTGCGCACCGAGGGCGGCCAGTTCAGGTCGGGATTGCGCTCCTGCAGCGCCGCCAGCAGTTCGGCCCGGTCGGCGGCCACCTCGATCTGGGTCCAGAACACCCAGTCCGCGATCTCGTCGTCGAAGGCGCGCTGCGAGTCGACCTGCTCCTCCAACCGCGGCAGCGTGCTCAGCCCGGCGACCGCGGGCTCCAGCTTGTCGAGCCGCGCCTCGAGTTCGGCGCGCCGCTTGTCGAACGCCTCGACGGCCGCCTCGGCGTCGCCCTTCAGCGCCTCGAGGTCGCTGACCACGCTCGTGGTGGTGCCGATGATCTGGTCGAAGACCTGCTTGTTGGCCGTGGCCTCGATCAGGAAGCGCACGCCGAAGATCGAGACCAGCGAGACGATCACCACGACCCACCAGAAGCGCCGCCGCATCCAGGCCAGGATGTCGCCCTGCACCTCCTCGGTGAACTTCAGCCGCTCGATGTCGAGCAGCTGCTTCATCTCGGCGCTCTCGAGCAGGCGCTTCTTCTCCTCGAGCTCGACGTGGAGCGACTCCACCTTCTGCTCGAGCCGGCGCAGCGCCTCGGCGACCTCGTCCGGCGCCCCCGTCTCCCGCGTCTCGTCCAACGCTCCGCCTCCTCGAAAGCTTGCCTTTGCGTAAAGCTTGTATCAGCGTGATACGCCTGTCGAACCTTTTCCCGGAGCGCGGTCATGTCCCTCACATCGGCCTCGGCGGCGCTGCTCGGCGCCTGGCTGGGGGCGGCGGTCTCCGACGCGCCGGAACCCGCGACGACGCTCCCCGGCGCCTTCGGCCTCGCCGACCGCGACGCCAACTGCCCCGCGCACCGCCCGAACTGCAACGAGACCGGGCGCGGCCGCGGTGGCGGCGGTCGGGGCGGGGGCGGCCGGGGCCGGGGCGGCGGAGGCGGACAAGGCGGGGGCGGACAAGGCGAAGGCGCTTGAGCGCGACGCGACGTCATGTTAGACGAGATCATGGAAAAGATCCGCACACGGCTTCTGCTCCTCGTTCTCGCCGCGGCGCTGGCGTCGCCCGGCTCGACGTCCTTGGCCCAGTCGGCCGAGGAACAGCAGAACTGCCCCTCGCACAATCCGTCCTGCCGCTGACCGGGGCGGAGGCGGGGCCGGCCCTCGGATGACGGCTCTGGCCGCGCTCTCGGCGAGGCGCTAGACCGCGCGGCGCGGGCCGTTCGGCGCTCGTGCCGAAAGCCTTCGCCATGCCCTCCGTCCTCGCGGTCACGCTGCCCTTCTTCGCGCTGATCCTCTGCGGCTGGACCGCCCGCGCCGCGGGCGTGATCGACGCGGCCGCGCCGCGCGCCCTCAACGCCTTCGTCCTCTACTTCGCCCTGCCGGCCCTGCTGATCCGCACGCTCGCCGGCCTACCGCTCGAGGCGCTGGCCGTTCCCGGCTTTCTCGCCGCCTGGGTGCTGGTCTCGCTGGCGATGTTCGCGCTCGTGGCCGTCGCGGCGCGGGCGCTGAGGCAGAGCCCGAAGGCGGCGATCATGCAGGCGGCCGCGGCGGTGCACGGCAACGTCGGCTATCTCGGCGTCTCGCTCGTGCTCGCCGTGCTCGGGCCTTCGGCGACGGCGGCGGTCTCGATGGCCGTGGTGCTCGACTTCCTCGTGATCGTGCCGCTGGTCATCGCGCTGACCGAACTCGTCGGGCGGCGCGACGCGGCCCCTCTCGCGGCCCTCGCCGCGGCCGGGCGCTCGGCCGTCGCCAACCCGTTCGTGATCTCGATCCTCGCCGGCCTCGCCCTCGCCGCGCTCGGGCTTCCGCCCACGGGCATGCTCGACGAGGTCCTGCGCATCCTCGGCCAGGCCGCGGTGCCGGCGGCGCTCTTCGCCATCGGCGCGACGCTGCACGGCCAGCCGCTGCGCGCCGCGGGGCCGGAACTCGCGGCGATCGCGCTGCTCAAGCTGGTGGTCCACCCGATCCTGATCGTGCTGGTCATGGCGGATCTCTTCGACGTGCCCCAGGCGCTGATCGGCCCCGCCGCGCTGCTCGCCGCCCTGCCCGTCGCCAACAACGTCTTCGTGCTGGCGACCCGCTACGAGGCGCGCCCCGGCGTCGTCTCCGCCTCGATCCTCGCCACCACGGCGATGGCCCTGGTGACCTTCAACCTCTGGGCCGGCCTCGTGATCGGCCGCTGAGCCGTCGCCGGCGCCGCATCGGACCCCCCGGACGTCTCGAACGGACTTGCCCGCCCGCGCCCGCGCCGTAGCCTGACGGGAGCGGACAGGGGAGAGAGAACGATGCCCGAACACTACCGAGCCGTCGTCGTCGGAGGGGGCGTCGTCGGCTGCTCCGTCCTCTACCACCTCGCCAAACGCGGCTGGACCGACTCGGCGCTGCTGGAGCGGGACGTTCTCACCTGCGGCTCGACCT
>DATFKM010000447.1:0-4159 GCA_035268645.1 Paracoccaceae bacterium
ATCTGCGAGGCGATGCTGGAGGCCGCGCGCGCCGCCGGCGCCGAGCAGGCCGACGCGCTGGCCGTGCGGGGCGAGAGCCTCTCGGCCGAGGTGCGCGGGCGCGTTCTGGAGCAGGCCGAGCGGGCCGAGGGGATCGACGTCGGCCTGCGCGTGATCGTCGGGCGGCGCCAGGCGGTGGTCTCCGCTTCGGACGCCTCCGGGGACGTGATCGCGGCGCTGGCCGAGCGGGCGGTGGCGATGGCCAAGGCGGCGCCGGAGGACCCGTGGTGCGGGCTCGCGGATCCCTCGGACCTCGCGCCCGAGGCGCTGCGCGACGCGGCGCCGCTGGCGCTCGACGATCCTGCGGGCGCGCCGGAGCCGGGCGCGCTCGAGTCGCTGGCGCTGACGGCGGAGGCAGCGGCGCTGGGCGTCGAAGGCGTGACGCAGGCCGAGGGGGCGGGCGCCTCCTGGTCGCGGCGGGAGCTGTGGCTGGCGGCGAGCAACGGCTTCGCGGGCGGCTACGCGCGGGCTTCGGCGGGCCTCTTCGTCTCGGCGATCGCGGGCGAGGGGCTCGGCATGGAGCGGGACTTCCGCTTCGAGAGCCGGCGCGCCTCGTCCGAGCTGCCGGATCCGGAGACGATCGGGCGCGAGGCGGGCGAGCGCGCGGTCGCGCGGCTCGACGCGAAGCGGGCGCCGACGGGCGCCTGGCCGGTGATCTTCGACGAGCGGGTGTCGTCGTCGCTCGTCTCGCACCTGATCGGCGCGGCGTCGGGCGCCGCGGTGGCGCGCGGGTCGAGCTGGCTGAAGGGGCGGATGGGCGAGCGGGTGCTGCCCGCGGGCATGACGCTGATCGAGGAGCCGCGGCGCCTCGCCGGGCCGTCCTCGCGCCCCTTCGACGCCGAGGGGCTGCCGACGCGGGAGACCGCGTTCCTGCGCGACGGGGTGCTGGAGAGCTGGGTGCTCGATCTCGCCTCGGGCCGGCAGCTCGGCCTCGCCTCCACCGCCAACGCGACGCGCGGGCCGGGGAGCGCGCCGAGCCCGGGGGTGACCAATCTGCGACTGCTGGCCGAGGAGCCCAAGCCGCGGGCGGAGCTGATCGCGGCGATGGGCACGGGGCTGCTGGTGACCTCGCTGATCGGCGCCTCGATCAACCCGAACACCGGCGACTATTCGCGCGGCGCGTCGGGCTTCTGGGTCGAGGACGGGGAGATCGCCTATCCGGTGAACGAGATCACCGTGGCGGGGAACCTGAACCGGATGCTCGCCTCGCTGGTCGCGGCGGACGACGCCGATCCGAGCCGCGGCGCGATCGTGCCGAGCCTCCTCGTCGAGGGGCTGACGGTCGCCGGCGGATGAGCGGGGACCGCGCGGCGGACCTCGCGCTGCTTGTCGAGGCGGCGGCGGCGGCGGGGGAGATCGCGCTGGCGCGCCGCGCCTCGGGCTTCGAGACCTGGGACAAGCCGGGCGGGGCCGGGCCGGTGACGGAGGCCGATCTCGAGATCGACCGGATGCTGCGCGCCGAACTGGTCGGCGCGCGGCCCGACTACGGCTGGCTTTCCGAGGAGACGGCGGACGAGCCGGCGGCGCGGCGCGCGGCGAGCCGGGTGTTCGTGGTGGATCCGATCGACGGCACGCGGGCCTACGCCCGCGGCGATGAGGGCTTCTGCCACGCCCTCGCCGTGGTGGAGGACGGGCTTGCGGTCGCCGGGGTGGTGCATCTGCCGGCGCGAGGGGAGACCTACGCCGCGACGCTGGAGGGCGGCGCGACCAAGGACGGCGCGCCGATCCGCCCCTCGTCCCGCGAGGCGCTGGAGGGGGCGGCGGTGCTGGCGACGGCGGCCGGGATGAAGCCGGAGCGCTGGCCGGGCGGGGCGCCGCCGGTGGAGCGGCATTTCCGCAACGCGCTGGCCTGGCGGGTCTGTCTGGTGGCGGAGGGGGCCTTCGACGCCTCGATCTCGCTCGGGCCGGTCTGGGAGTGGGACGCGGCCTCGGCCGCCCTGATCGCGGCGGAGGCGGGGGCGCGGGTGACGGACGTGCGCGGCCTCGCGCCGGCGTTCAACGTTCTGGATCCGAGGCTTCAGGGGCTGATCGCGGCGGCGCCGGGGCTGGTCGCGCCGATCCTCTCGCGGCTGCAGCCGCGGCGCGGCGCCCATCCGGCGAATTGACCGCGCGGGGCCCGCGGGGCTAGGGCGTCGCGGGTGCGGACCCGGAGCGGAGGATTTCCCGGCATGACCCAGCGCCTGCATCTGGTCTTCGGCGGCGAGCTCGTCGACCCGTCCTCGACCCAGTTCAAGGACGTCGACGCGATCGACGTCGTGGGGATGTATCCGGACTACGCCAGCGCCTATCAGGCCTGGAAGGCGGCGGCGCAGCGGACGGTGGACGACGCCCACACCCGCTACTTCATCGCCCACATCCATCGCCTCCGCGACGAGGAGCGCGAGACGAGCCCGACCGAGGAGCTGGGCTGAGCGTGGGCCTTCGCGTCCGGGCGAACCCGCTCCTGCGCCGGGCGGCGGCGGCGCTCGGCGCCCTCTGGATCCGGCTGGTCGAGCGGACCACGCGCTGGGAGATCGAGGGGGGCGGGCGCCTCGCGGAGGTGCAGGGCGGGGGGACCCGGACGCTGGTGCTGGTCTGGCACGGCCGGGTGCTGATGATCCCGGCGGAGTGGCGCGAGGGGCTGGAGATCCACGCCATGATCTCGGCCAACCGGGACGGCGACATCATCGCAGACTGCGTCGGGCGCTTCGGCGTGCCGGCGATCCGCGGTTCGGCCCGCGATCCGCGCAAGACCGACAGGGAGAAGGGGGGGCGGGCGGCGGCGCAGGCCGCGCTGACGCTGCTGACGGCGGAGCGTCCGGTCTCGGTCGCGATCACGCCGGACGGGCCGCGCGGGCCGCGCCAGCGCCTGCAGCCGGGGGTGGCGGCGATCGCGGCGCTCGCCGGCGTTCCGGCGATGCCCTACGCCTATTCGACGCGCTGGGGCTGGCGCGCGCGGAGCTGGGACCGCTTCCACGTGCCGCTGCCCTTCGGGCGCGGGGCCAAGGTGATCGGCGAGCCGGTGCCGCCGCCGGCGGAGGCGACGCCGGAGGCGGTGGAGGCGCATCGCGCGGCGCTGGAGGCGGCGCTGAACGCGGCGACCGAGCGGGCCGACCGCCTGGTCGGGCGCGAGCCGACGCGGCCGGCGGCGGCGCGGCCCGCCGCGGTGCGCGCCGGCGCGGCGCCGGCGGCATGAGCGGGCCGGAGAGCGCCGCCCGGCCGGCGGCGCTGCGCGCCTGGCTGGCGGCCTCGGACCTCGCCGGGCCGGCGGCGCGGGCGTGGCTGGCGCGCCGCGCCGGGCGGGGCAAGGAGGATCCGGCGCGGCTCGGCGAGCGGCGGGGCGTGGCCTCGGCGGCGCGGCCGGCGGGTCCGCTGGTCTGGCTGCACGGGGCGAGCGTGGGCGAGTCGCTGGCGCTGCTCGGGCTGATCGGGGATCTGCGCGAGACGCGGCCGGGGCTGGGCCTCGTGCTGACGACGGGCACCCGAACCAGCGCGGAGCTGATGGCGCGGCGGCTGCCGGAGGGCGTGATCCACCAGTACGCGCCGCTCGACGTCGGGCCGTGGGTGCGGCGCTTCCTCGACCACTGGCGCCCGGATGCCGCGGTCTGGGCGGAATCGGAGCTCTGGCCCGGGCTGGTGGAGGCTACGGCGGCGCGGGCGCCGCTGCTGCTGGTCAACGCGCGGATCTCGGCCCGCTCGGCCGCGGGCTGGGCGCGGGCGCCGGGCGTGGCGCGGCGGCTGCTGACGCGGTTCGACGCGATCCTGGCGCAGGACGGGGCGAGCGCGGCGCGCTTCGAGGCGCTGGGCGCGGGGCGGGTGAGGCTCGCGGGCTCGTTGAAGGCGGGGGCGGTTCCGCCGGATCTGCCGGAGGCGCGGGCGGAGCTGGCGCAGGCGGCGGCGGGGCGCCCGCTGTGGCTCGCGGCCTCGACGCACGAGGGCGAGGAGGCGGCGGTGGCGGAGGCGCACCGGGTCGCGGCGCGCACGGCGCCGGGGCTGCTGACGCTGCTCGCGCCGCGGCATCCCGAGCGCGGGGCCGCGGTGGCGGAGGCGCTGGCGGCGGCGGGCCTTTCGGTGACGCGCCGCTCGGCCGGGGATACGCCGGGACCGACGACCGAGGTGCACCTGCTCGATACGCTGGGGG
>DATFKM010000448.1:0-3393 GCA_035268645.1 Paracoccaceae bacterium
GTGCCTCTCCGCGGCCGCGGATCGTCGCCGCGAGGCGCGAACGAAGGGCGGCGCTCTCTCGAAGCGCCTGACGGGCGCCCGGTCCGCGGACGAACGGCGGCTTGCGTGACTACGGTTGCGGCCCGGGGCGACGCGCGACGCCGACATGCGCGGCGGGGCGGGCGCTCGACGCGGGGTCGCCGCGCCCGGAGAACCGCCCGGAGAACCGCCCGGAGAACCGCCCGTCGAGCCGGGGGCTCGAGGCATGCCGACGCCGGCGGCCGGCCGCCGTCCCGAGGGACCGCTTGACGGGTTGGGAGAGAGCGGGCGGTCTGCGCCGCCGCGATCCGGACGGAGGACGCGACGATCAGGATGAGACGGAGGGGCACGGGACGCGCGTGGAGACGGGGAGGAGGCGGCGCGAGCCGGAAGCGCCGCCCGCGCCATGGAGCTCCGACCGAGGCGCGTGGATCGGACGCGGGAGGTCGATGGAGCAGACGGGGATCTCCGCTGGTGTCGCGGCCCGCGTCGTCGACGTCATGGCGGACCGGGATCGTCGCCGGCTCGTGACTGACGGCCGCGATGCGACGGCCGTCGACCAAGGCGCCTCTCTCTGAAAGAAGGCGGTTCAAGGCATGCAGAGACTCGATTCGTCCATTTCACGGGAACCGACATGATCGCCACCCTGCGCGACGCGGTCCGTCCGCTCGGCGCCCGTCTCCGCGGCTTCGCCGGCGAGCGTCCCCGCGCCTATCTGATCACCGGCAGCGGCGGTCCGAATTTCGGCGACGAGCTCATCACCCGCGCCTGGCTGGACGAGCTGGCCCGCCGCGGCTGGCGCGTCACGCTTGACGGCAACGCCGGCCCGAGGGTGGCCGGCGCCTTTCACGCGTTCGACCGCCGCGAGGTCGAGGCCGTCGTCGGCGTCAAGCGCTTCGCCAACACCCGCATCGCGAGCCGGGTGAGCGCCCGGCCCGAGGGCGCTCCCCGCCTGGCCCGCGCGCTCCGCCTCGGGCTCGACGCCTTCGCGCCTGGCGGCGTCGCGGAACGCCCCGCGCTCGAAGGCGCCCTCGACGCGCTCCGGAGGGCTGACCGGATCCACCTCTCCGGCGGCGGCTACATCAACAGCTGGAAGGCCCCGCATTCGGCCTTCCTCATCGGCTTCGTCGCCGCCGCCGCCCGCCATTTCGGCGTGCCCGCCTACGCCACCGGCCTCGGGCTCACGCCGCTGAAGATCGGCGACCCGGCCGCCGCCCCGCTGGCCGAGGCGATCTCCGGCTTCGCCCTGTTCGAGGTCCGCGACGCCGCCAGCCACCGCGCGCTCTGGCGCCGCGGCCGGACCGCGCCGCAGGTGATCTGCGGTCTCGACGACAGCTGGCTCGCTCCGCTGGAGACGCGGCGCGACGGCCGCCGGCGACTGCATCTCAGCTTCCTCTCGATCCCGGACGAAGGCCCGCAGGCCGCGCTGCACGACGCCGCGGCCGAACTCGCCGCCGAGGTGGACGAGGTCGTCGAATGGGCCTGCGCCCCGCGGCTGGACCCGCTCGGCCGCCGCGCCGTCGAGGCCCGCCTCGGCCGCGGCGTGACCTCGCTCGACGCCCGTGCGCTCACCTACCGGCCGATCCCCGCCGCGCCGGGCGACCTGATGATCTCCCAGCGCTTTCACCCGCATCTGATCGCCGCCCGCCTCGGCGTCTTCGGCGCCTACGCGATCGAGGGCGAATATTACGAGGACAAGCACCTCTCCGTGGTGCAGCTCGGCTCCCCATGGCGCCGCTTCTCCGGGGCGGCCGACCTGCGCGAGGCCGCCGCCGCGGCCGACCGCGCGGGGCCCGAACGCCTCGACGCGCGCGACGTCGAGCTCCGCGGCCGCCAGCGCCGCATCGCCGACGCGATCTACGGCGCATGAGGTGGGGAGCCCCCTCCGTCGGCGAAGGCGTACCCGCGACGTCGCGGAAGGGGAGCCCGCTCGGAGGGAGAGAACCCGTGCGAGAGCGAGGCGCCTAGGCTTCGGCGTCGCCCCGAGCCGTCGCCCGGGAGAGCGATGGCCGGTCCGGGGCGGAACCGGGAGGACCCCGATCACGCCACGGACCGGTCGCGGCCGAGGTGTGCGGATCGGAAGCGGGAGGTCGGCGGGACGGACGGAGATCTCCATGGCGAAGCCGTTCCTCGGAAGCGCCTCCCGGTCTCGGCTGCCCTCCCCCTAAGGAGCCCATGGCATCGGCGGGCCGTCCCGGCTCGGCAGTCGCCGTTGCGGGATCGTCGGGCCCGAGCTTCGCGCGGCGCGCCCGAGCCTCCGAGAAGAAGTCGGGATCGGGGCGAAGAGCCGCCTCGAGGATACTGCGGTGTTCGGCCTCGGCCGAGCGACCGGCCTTCACGGCGCGCGCCTCGAGGGCGGCCGCGATCTCGTCGTCGACGTTCCGGACCGTGAGCTGCGCCATGATCTCATGTTCTGACTGCGAAACGCAGTCAATATGAAGGCGTCGGGCGTTTCGGCCGAGCCGGACCGCGCTCGAGCCTCGCGGCGGAAGGCCGACCGTGCCGTCCGTTGGGGGATCGTCAAACGGACGCCTCGGAGGCTCGGGGCGCGGCGCGGCGGACAAGGGGCTCGAGGCGTCTCAGATGAGTGGTACGATTTCGTTTTCATCCAAGGCCCCCCTATCGTACGCTTTCCCCATGACCGCCACGCTCATCGGCTACGCCCGCTGCTCGACGGACCGCCAGGACGTCGAGGCGCAGATCCGGGCCCTGCACGCCCTCGGGGTCGCCGAGGACCGCGTCTACGTCGACCGCGGCCTGACGGGGACGAACCGCGACCGGCCCGGCCTCGACCAGGCGCTGGCCGCGGTCCGCGAGGGCGACACCCTGGTGGTGCCCAAGCTCGACCGTCTGGCCCGCTCGGTGCCGGACGCGCGCGCCATCGCCGACGCGCTGCAGGCGCGGGGCGTGAAGCTCGCGCTCGGCGCGACGGTGCACGATCCCACCGATCCGATGGGCCGGATGTTCTTCAACATCCTCGCGACCTTCGCGGAGTTCGAGGCGGACCTGATCCGCGCCCGCACCCGCGAGGGGATGGCCCTCGCCCGCGCCCGGGGGCGGCTGAAGGGGCGCAAGCCGAAGCTCTCGGAGAAGCAGGCGCGGGAGCTCAAGCGCATGCACGGGACGGGGGACTATTCGATCTCCGACCTCGCCGAGCTGTTCTCCGTGTCGAGGCCGACGGTCTACCGGACCCTGCAGCGGAGCGGGTGAGGGGCCGCAGGCAGGTCCCTCACACGCCCGCCATCAGGACGTCGACGGCACGGGTGATCCTGTCGGCGTGCTCCGCGGCGCTTCCGGCGCGCCGCAGGCTCGAACGCCGCACGGCCGCGATCAGGCGCGTCGCCAGGACGAGCCGGCGGCCGTCGTGGCGGATCT
>DATFKM010000449.1:0-4886 GCA_035268645.1 Paracoccaceae bacterium
GGGCGCGACCACTCCGCGTTGCCGTCGGCGTCGAAGCGCGTGGTCGTGATCGTCTCGGGCGCATCCCCGGCGAGCCAGTCCTCCATCGCCGTGATCAGGTCGAGCCCGTCCTGCCCGATCCCCGGCCCCTTCAGGATGCCGCAATGGTCGACGCCCGGGATCATGAACAGCCGGTTGAAGTCCCGCGCCGTCTCGACGCCGCCCGCGGCCTTCGCCACCCGTGCGTAGTAGTGCAGCGTCTTGCCGGGCGGCACGATGGCGTCGGCGAGGCCGTGCCAGGTGATCATCCGGCCCCCCGCCTCGGCGAAGGCCTTCAGGTCCGGATCGTCGGAGTTGTAGATCGAGCCCATCAGCGCCAGCCGCGCCGGGTCCTCGTCGAAGTCGAAGTCCATCGCCGTGAAGCTTTCGCCCGGATCCTCGGGAAAGGCCATGAACTGCATGAAATTGCGGTTGAAGATCGGCACGATCTTGCCGCCGCCATCCTCGAACCCGGTCAGCCACAGCCCCCAGAACGGCTCCGAGCCGTAGGGCACCGTCGCGGGGTAGAGCTTGTCGCCGGACGAATCCACCGCGCCCGTCTCGTACCAGGCGGTCAGCGTCCCGACCTGCGCCTCGCTCAGGCAGGGCGCCTCGCGCGCGTCGCACATCGCGCCCGACCAGTCGATCTCGCAGGCGCCGGGGTCGGAGATCAGCCCGTCCTCGAGCCCGTCGGCCCCGTCGCACTGCGAATACACCGTCTCGCGGATCAGCGGCACGACGTCGGGCGTGACGATCTGCGCGCCGTCCTCGGCGGTGTTGGCCTGCACGACCGAGGCCATCCAGGTCGCCACCAGCCCGGTGTAGTCCAGCGCCGGCGCGCCGTTGATGATCCCGTCGAAGAGCTCCGGGCTCTTCACCGCCAGCATGTTGGCCTGCCGCCCGCCGGTGGAGCAGCCCTGGAAGATCTTCGGGGCCGGGGCGGCGCCGTAATGGGCCTCGATCACCGCGATCGCGGTCTCGGCGGTCTCGCGCATGCCCCGCTCGCCCCAGTCGACCTCGGCCAGCCGGTTCTCCAGCGCCCAGCGCGCGTCGGTGGAGCCCGCGCCCCAGTGCCCCGAATCGGAGGTGGCGACGGCGTAGCCCCGCTTCAGGCCCGGCGTCGGGGCGTTGATGAAGCCCCCGGCGTCGATCAGCACCTGCCCGCAGAAACCGCCGCAGCCGGTCATGTAGAAGCCGCCGTTCCAGCCCTCCAGCGGCAGCCGGATCTCGAAGTTGATCGCGGGGCGGACGTAGCCGACGACCGAGCAGAACGGCGGCAGCCCCTCGCGGTCCGTCACCTCCGTCGCCGACAGCAGGTTGACGTCGGCGAGCCTCAGTTCCGCCAGCGCCCCGCACTCCGTCGCCTGCGCCTGGGCCGGCGCCGCCGCCAGTCCGAAGCCGAGCGCCAGGGCCGTGCCCGCGCCCCATGCCAGAGCCTTCATGCGATCCTCCCGGTGTGTCTTCGGCGGGCGCCGCCGCGGCCCCGCCGCCGAGCCGCCCCGACCGCGCCCGCCGAAGCTCCGCGCGGCGCCGGGCGAAGCGGCGCATCGCCGCAGCCTAGCGGAACGGGCGCCCGCCCGCCACCGTGGTCCCGGTCTGGGCGGAGCGCTTCTCCGCTCCGGCCTTCACCCTTCCGAAACCGCTTCGCGGCAGCCTCCTCGGCCGCGCCCCTGTCGGGTGGCGTCCGACCCCGTCGGCGCGAAAGCCCGACGGGCGCGGCATCGAAGCCCGACGAAGGGCGCATGAAAGGCCGACGGGCGCCCGACGAAAGGCCGACGAAAGGCCGACGAAAGGCATACACATGGCATGCGACGGCGCTACGCTGTCGGCACGTCCGCCGCACGAACGCGGCGCCGATGCGGCACGCGGTCCGCGGCGGATCGTGCGTCCCCGGCGCCGCGGTCCGCGGCGGGTCGTCGCTCGACGTCGCCGGTCCCGAACCTCGCCGCGGCGCCGTCGTTCATGCGCGAAAGCCCTGCGGGCGCCCCGGCCCGCCCCCCGACTCGGAGGATCGACATTGTCCTGGTCCGTCAGACTGTTCGACATCGCCGGCACCACGCTGCGACTGCACCTCACCTTCTTTCTGCTGCTGATCTGGGTCGCCGCGGCGAGCTGGCCGCAAGGCGGCGCGCCGGCGGCGCTCAGCGGCATCGTGCTGGTGATCCTCGTCTTCGTCTGCGTGATCCTGCACGAGTTCGGGCACATCTTCGCCGCCAAACGCTACGGCATCCGCACGCCCGACATCACGATCCTGCCCATCGGCGGCCTCGCGCGGCTCGAGAAGATGCCCGACAAGCCCGGCCAGGAGCTGATCGTCGCCATCGCGGGCCCCCTCGTGAACGTGGTCATCGCCGCGGTGCTCTTCGGCATCCTCGGCGCCCGGATCGACCTGACCGACATGGCCGAACTCGAGCAGGCGCGCGGCTCGCTCCTCGTCCAGCTCGCCGCGATCAACGTCGTGATCGTGGCGTTCAACCTGATCCCGGCCTTCCCCCTCGACGGCGGGCGGATGCTGCGCGCCCTCCTCGCCTACCGCTTCGACCGCGCGACGGCGACCTTCTACGCCGCCCGCGTCGGGCAGACCTTCGCCGTGGCGCTCGCCGTCTTCGGGCTGTTCTACAACCCGTTCCTCGCGCTGATCGCGATCTTCATCCTGTTCGCCGCCGAATCCGAAAGCCGCTTCGAGACCCAGCGCGCCAGCCTCTCCGGCCGCTCGGCCCGCGACGCGATGGTCGAGCGCTACGAGAGCCTCGCCCCCGACGACACCGCCGAGCGGGCAGGCGAGCTGCTGCTCCAGACCACCCAGCAGGAGTTCCCGGTCCTCGACGGGAGCGGCAGGGTCGCCGGCATGGTCACCCGCTCGGGCCTGATACAGGCGATCTCCTCCAGCGGCGCGGAGACGGCGGTGAAGGACTTCATGGAGACCGAGGTGCAGACCGTCGAGCCCGACGCGCCGCTCGAGGACGTGATGAACAAGATCTACAACAGCCCGGTCCGCGCGGTTCTGGTCGTCGCCTCCGGCGGCGGCCTCTCGGGCTACGTCAGCGCCGAGAACGCGACCGAGCTGTTCATGCTCGACAGCGCCCGCGGCCGCAGCGCGGCCTGAGCCGCGCGGACGGGCTCAGCCCGCCCCGCTCTCCGCCGCCGCCGCCGCCTCGGCGGCGAGGCGCGCGCGAAGCTCCGTCTTCAGGATCTTTCCGTAGGCGTTCTTCGGCAGCTCCGGCAGCGCGCGCCACAGCTTCGGGCGCTTGAACCGCGCGATCCGCTCGAGGCACCAGGCGTCGAGGGTGCGCGGATCGAACCGCGCCCCCGGACGCATCGTCACGAAGGCGACGATCTCCTCGCCCCACTCCGCGCTCGCGCGCCCGATCACGCTCGCCTCGAGCACGTCCGGATGCTCGAGGATCGCCTCCTCCACCTCCCGCGGATAGACGTTGGAACCTCCGGTGACGATCATGTCCTTCGACCGGTCCGTCAGCCACAGGAACCCGTCGGCGTCCATCCGCCCCACGTCGCCCGTCCGCAGCCAGCCGTCCTGCAGCGTCGCCGCCGTGGCCTCCGCCTTCCCCCAATAGCCCCGCATCACCTGCGGGCCGCGCACCATGATCTCCCCGGTCTCGCCGAGCGGCCGCTCGCGCCCCGTCTCGTCGCCGATCCTCACCTCCGCGCAGCTCTGCGCCACGCCGACCGAGGCCAGCCGCTCCCGCCACGCCGGATGGCTCCGGTCCGTCACCAGCCCCCGGGCCAGCGCGGAGATGCACATCGGCGCCTCCCCCTGCCCGTAGATCTGCACGAAGCGCGGCCCCATCGCCTCGATCGCGTCGAGAAGATCCGCGACGTACATCGGGCCGCCGCCGTAGACGATCGTCCGGATCCCCTCGCCCCGCACGCCCCCGGCCCGCGCCGCGTCGGTCAGCCGGCGCACCATGGTCGGCGCCGCGAAGAAACTGACCGAATCGCGCCCCGGCCCGCTCAGCGCCGGCGCCAGCTCCAGGATCTCGCCGGCATCGAAGCCCCCGCTCTCCGGAAAGCAATGCCGCTGCCCGGCCCGCACATGAACATGCGCGTAGAACCCCGCCCCGTGGCTGGCCGGCGCCGCGTAGAGCGCGCAGTCCCCCTCGCGGATCTCGTCGACGTCGAGCGGATAGCAGAGCGAAGCCGCCACCACGTTGCCGTGGCTCAGCATCACCCCCTTCGGCCGCCCCGTGGTGCCGGAGGTGTAGAACAGCCAGGCCAGCGCGTCGCCGTCCAAGGGCACGGGCCGCGCCGGACCCTCCCCCGCCCGCAGCCGCGCCCAGTCGGGCGAATCCGCGCTGAGGCACGCGATACCGGCCTCCGCCTCCAGCGGCGCGCCCGGATCGTCGGAGATCAGCGCCAGCCGCGCTCCGGCGTCGCCGCAGATCCACGCCGCCTCCTTCGGGTGCAGCTTGACGTTGATCGGCACCGCGCAGACGCCGGCCCAGAAGCAGCCGTAGAGCGCCTCGAGATACTCGGTGCGGTTGGCCATGAAGATCGCCACGCGCTCGCCCGGCGCGATCCCCCGCGCCGTCAGCGCCCCGGCGATCCCTGACGCCCGCGCCGCGAAGGTCGCGTAATCCGCCTCGATCCGAAGACCGTCCAGCAAGGCCGGCGCCTCCGGGCGCAGCTTCGCCGTCCGCAGCAGCCATTCCGCGAGATTCACTCCGCGCCTCCCTGCGCCGCACCCATCGCGCTCTCCCTCCGCTGCGCCTCGTTCCCGGCGCATGACGCGGCGCCCCGCCCGCGCCGTCAACAGCCCGCCGGCTCAGCGCGCCCGCAGCGCGCCGCCGCCCCAAGGGCCCCGGCCCGGCGCCGTCAGGCCCAGCGCCTCCTCCACCGCCGCGGCGTAG
>DATFKM010000450.1:0-9405 GCA_035268645.1 Paracoccaceae bacterium
ATCATGGGGTCGGCGGGGAACATCTCGCCGAGGAGGGTGACGGTGGGCCGGGTGTCGCGGCCGCCCTCGGGGGCGGGGACGGGGCCGGCCATGACCTCCTTGCGGGCGTAGTTGAGCATGGCGCCGGCGAGGATGTCCTTCGCCTCGGCGTGGGTCGGGACGCCGAAGCCGGGGACGTCGATGCCGACGATGCGCACGCCGTCGATCTCGTCGGGCAGGAGGCGCAGCGGCACGCCCGAGGCGGTGGGCACGCAGAGGTTGGTGACCACGATGGCGTCGAGCTTCTCGGGGTCGGCGGTGGCGTGCACCGCGTCGCGGATGTCCTCGAAGAGCTTGCCGGTGACGAGGCTTTCCGAATTGAAGGGCACGTAGCCGACCGAGCGGCGCGCGCCGTAGAAGTGGCTGACGAAGGTCAGGCCGTAGACGCAGCAGGCCGAGCCCGAGAGGATCGTCGCGGTGCGGCGCATCCGCAGGCCGACGCGGAGCGAGCCGAAGGCGGGGCACATGCTCTGCGGCTGGTCGTGCGGGCCGACCGGGTAGTCCTCGGCGTAGCGGGCGAGGATCTCGGCCGAGCCGTTGGCCATCGCCTGCGCCTTCATGTCGCCCGAGACGCAGCCCATGCCGTCGGCGGTGAGGTCCACGGGGGCTTCGGCGACGGGCTCGGGGGTGTCGGCCTCGGCGGCGATGACGAAGGCGTCGTCGCTGTCGTCGTAGCGGATGGGGCCCTTCAGGTCGTCCGTCATTCGGCGGCCTCCAGCTCCGGGCGCGCGAGGGCGGCGAGGTGGGGGCAGCGGCGGAGCGCGTCCTCGGGGATGCCCGCGGGACGGGCGGCGGGCGCGGCGGGGCGCGGGGCCGGCGCGGGCGCGCGGCCGGAGAGGCGCGCCTCGAGGCGGGCGAGGGCGTCGAGATCAAGCATCGTCGTACACCACTTCGAGGCTGGTCTTGGGCTCGGAGCGCTTGCCGCGCATGTCGGCGTCGGTGGCCGGGATCAGCTTGTAGTCGCCGCCGGTGTCCTTGGAGTCGAAGAGACCGAGCAGGCCGTCCTGGGTCAGGGGCGTCGGCTTGTGCGGCTCGGAGGTGGCGATGTTCTCGGCTAGGGTCGCGAACATCGGGCCCCATTCGCCGTCGGGGTGGCCCACGATCTCGTAGTTCGCGGACTTGCGGCGGATGTCGTCGTTGGCCGGGATCGTCGAGAGGATCGGGATGCCGACCGCGTCGGCGAAGGCGGTGGCCTCGCCGGTGCCGTCGTCGCGGTTGATCACCATGCCGGCGACGCCGACGTTGCCGCCGAGCTTGCGGAAGTATTCGACCGCGTTGCAGACGTTGTTCGCGACATAGAGCGACTGCAGGTCGTTGGAGCCGACCACGATCACCTTCTGGCACATGTCGCGGGCGATCGGCAGGCCGAAGCCGCCGCAGACCACGTCGCCGAGGAAGTCCAGGAGGACGTAGTCGAAGTCCCAGTCGTGGAAGCCCAGCTTCTCCAGGAGCTCGAAGCCGTGGATGATGCCGCGCCCGCCGCAGCCGCGGCCGACCTCGGGGCCGCCGAGCTCCATCGCGTAGACGCCGTCGCGCACGAAGCAGACGTCGCCGATGGCGACCTCCTCGCCCGCCAGCTTCTTGCGGGTCGAGGTCTCGATGATGGTCGGGCAGGCCTTGCCGCCGAAGAGCAGCGAGGTTGTGTCGGACTTCGGATCGCAGCCGATCAGCAGCACGCGCTTGCCCTGCTGGGCCATCATGTAGCTGAGGTTGGAGAGGGTGAAGGACTTGCCGATTCCGCCCTTGCCGTAGATCGCGATGATCTGCGTCTCCTTGGTGACGGGCGTCGGCTCGATCTCCGGCATCTCGGCCGAAGCTTCCGCGAGCCGGGCGGCGTCCATGTCGGCGATGGAATCGTGGCCCGAGAGGTCGGGCACGTCGCCACGGGCGTCGCCTTGAAGGTCGTAGGGGGCGTCGCTCATGCGGAGGCTCTCCAGTCCAGGATCATCTTCAGGCAGGCCGCGTCGCCGAATGCGGTGCGGTAGGCCGAGGGGGCGTCCTCGGCGGCCGCGCGGTGCGTCACGAGCCCTCCCAGGCTCAGCGCGCCGCGCTCGATCATGTCGCGCGTGGCGACGAGGTCCTCCGGGCTCCATTCGGCGGCGACGCGAAGGCGCGCCTCCTTCATGAAGGCCGGGGGGAAGGCGAAGCTGACGGGGTTGGCGTAAAAGCCGGCGAGGCAGATCTCGCCGCCGCGCACGAGGCGCATGACCAGCTGATCGAGGATGCCCTCGGCGCCGGAGACGTCGTAGATCGCCCGGTAGTCGCGGCGCTCGTCCTCGTCCGGAGAGACGACGCGGTAGCCGGTCGCGCCGTGCGCGCGAACGGGGTCGATCTCCCAGACCGTCGGCTCGGCGCCGGCGGCGACGGCGAGGCGGGCGAGAAGACGCCCTAGCGCGCCGTGGCCGACGATCAGGTCGGGGACCGCATGGCCCGCCATGGCGTGAAGCGCGGTGGCGGCGAGCGCGAGCAGCGCGCCCTCCTCCTTCAGGCCGGGATCGACCGGCGCGAGCCGCGCGCCCTTGGCGACGAGATGCGAGGCGGCGCCGCCGAAGAGGCCGCGCAGGCCGTCGGCGAAACCGTCGGAGCCCGGGACGAAGACCCGCTCGCCGACCTTCCGGCCCGATTCGGGACCGGCCTCGACGACCGTGCCCGTCGATTCGTAGCCGGGGACCAGCGGGTAGCCCATGCCCGGGAAGGGCGGCATCGCGCCGGAATAGAGCAGCTTTTCGGTGCCGGTCGAGACGCCGGAGAAGTCGATCTCCACGACGCACTCGTCCGGCCGGGGGTCGCGAAGGCGAACGCGGCCGACCGTCAACCGCTCCGGCGCTTCCACTATGACGGCTCTCGCGTCCATCGACCCTCGGTCCTCCCTGGTCCTTTCGACCGTCCCTCCGGCGCCGCTTCGGGGCGTCGCCCGGGACTGTCAGGCTTGGTTGTCACTTTAGCCTTACACCTTGGCCTGTCAAGTCTTCCTTACATTTCGGGTGGAGACTTCCCTTCGCCACGAATGGCGTTTCGCGACCGTCAGCCCGCCCGGGCGGTGACGACTTCGGTGATGAAGGACCGCCCGACGCGGGGGCGGCGGATGTCGGTGAAGCCGGCCTCGGACAGCAGTTCCGCGTGCCGCGCGGGCGAGCGGGCGCGGCCCGAGCGCATGGCGGCGAGGTAGAGGCCGAAATAGGCGTCGCCGGAGCGGGTGGGGCGACGCCCGCCCGACATCGGCTCGGTCACGATCAGACGCGCGCCGGGAGCCATCGCCTTGCGCACGCGAGAGAGAATCACGCGCACACGCTCGTCCGGATGGTCATAGAGCACGCGGACGAGAGAGAGGACGTCGTGGCCCTCCGGCAGATCCTCCTCGAGGAACGAGCCCGGCCGCGTCTCGGCGCGGCCCTCGACGCCGGCGGCGGCGAATCGCGCCGGGGCGCGGGCGACGACGCTCGGCAGGTCGAAGACGGTGGCCCGCAGGCCCGGGTTGGCGCGCAGCGCGGCGGCGGCGAAGGCCCCCTCCCCGCCGCCGACGTCAAGCAGGCTTGACGCGCGGGAGAGGTCGACGGCGGCCAGCGTCTCCTCGGCCACCATCGCCTGAGAGACGGCCATCAGCGCGGAATAGGCGCCGGCCTCGGCCGGGTCCACGTCGGGCGCGCCCGACGTGTAGGACCAGAAGCGCGCCGTCTCGGGCTCGCTCTCGCCCCGCAGCAGGGCGACGGGATCGGCGAGGTCGCGGTAGAGCAGCCGGTGATGGCGCACCATCTCGCGCACCCCGGCGGCGCCCATCGCCGCGGCGCCCAGTTCGGCAAGTCCCCAGCGGCCGCGGCTGCGCGGCGCGAGAAGGCCGACGGCGGCGGCGGCGGCCAGCAGGCGTTCCGCCTCGAAGGGATCGAGCGCGAGGGCCGGCGCCAGATCCTCCGCCGTGCGCGGACCGTCGGCCAGCAGTTCGAACACGCCGAGATCGAAGCAGGCGGCGAGCGTCTGCGAATAGACGAACCCCGCCACCAGATCGTGCAGCGCCTCGGCGCTGCGCCGCGTGCGCCGGCGGGTCAGCGGATGGCGCGCGGCCCAAGCCTGAAAGGCGGGCGCCGCGACGCGTCGGTTGCGCCAGTTGAGGATCCGGTCCCAGAGCGAGAGGCGGGGCTTCGCGAGCCCCGTCGCCGCCGCGAAGGCGCCGCCGCCGCCGTCCACCTCGCGCCGCCTCAGGCCGTCGCCGCCTCTAGCCCGGACGGCACGAGGCGCTTGGCCTGCGCCATCACGAGCGCCTCGAGCGTCGCGTGGCCGGGGCAGTCGGGGATCGAGAGGACGGCCTCGCGCAGCAGCGCCTCGAGCCGCGAGACGGCGCCGCGCACGCCGAGCTCCGCCACCGCGGAGGGCCGGCCGTGGGTTTCGTCCTGCCCGGCGGGCTTGCCGAGCTCGGCTTCCGAGAGAAGCGCGTCGCGCAGGTCGTCCGCGACCTGATAGGCCTCGCCGAGACAGTCGCCGAGATGCGCCCAAGGGCCGGGCTCGCGTCCGGCCGAGAGGGCGCCCATGGTGCAGGCGGCGACGAAGAGCGCGCCGGTCTTGGCCTGGTGGTAGGGGCCGAGGGCGATCTTCTCCTCGCTCTCCCAGCCCTGCCCGGCGCAGATGCCGGAGGGCGAGCCGCTGGCCTTGGCGAGCGCGGCGACGAGGCCGGCGAGGCGCGCCGGCGCGACGCCGCCGGCGCGCGCCAGCGTCTCGAAGGCGAGGACGATGAGCGCGTCGCCGGCGAGCACGGCGAGCGGCTCGGAGTAGGCGGCGTGGACGGTGGGCCGGCCGCGCCGGACCTCCGCGTCGTCGAAGCACGGCAGATCGTCATGCACCAGGCTCGCGCAATGCATCAGCTCGAGGCTCGCGGCGGACGCCTCGGCGAGCGCGGGCTGGTCGTCGCCGCAGGCGCCGGCGACCGCGAGGCAGAGCATCGGGCGCACGCGCGCGCCGCCCGGAAACACGGCGTGGCGCATCGCGGCGGAGAGCTTCGGTGGCGCCTCTCCCGCCCCGGCGCGGGAGAGCGCGTAACGGAGCGCCTTGTCGATCCGGGTGCTCGGGTCCATGCCGGTCTCCCTCGTGCCGGGCGGACGCGGGCGCGTCCAGTCAGCGTTACAAAAGATAGTGTAAATCAGAGTGGACAGTTGCTAGGCTGCCGTCAACCTGAAATCGGAGCGACGATGGCGGACGGAAGCGGGATGGCGGCGAGGGCCGGGGCGCGGGATCGCGTCGTGATCGTCGGCGCGGGCGTCGCGGGACTCGCCGCGGCGATGGAGCTTTCGGCGGCGGGGCGCGAGGTGGTGGTGCTGGAGGCGGCGGCCGGTCCGGGCGGCAAGATGCGGGCCGTGCCCTCGGCGGCCGGCGAGATCGACGCCGGACCGACGGTCTTCACCCAGAGGGAGGTGTTCGAGGCGCTTTTCGCCGCGGCGGGAACCTCGCTGGAGGCCGAGTTGACGGTTCGGCGGGCGGAGCTGCTGTCGCGCAACGTCTGGCCGGACGGCGCGACGCTCGACCTCTTCGACGATCCGGCGCGCTGCGAGGCGGCGGTGGAGGCCTTCGCCGGGCCGGCGGAGGCGGCGCGGTTCCGGGCCTTCGACGCGCGCTGCCGGCGTCTGTTCGAGGCGTTCGAGGGGCCGGTGATGGCGGCGGAGCGGCCGACGCCGCTGGGGGTCGCGAAGGCGGTGGCGGGCGACGCGCTGCGGCTGACGCGGGACATGGCGCCCTTGTCGACGCTCTGGGACGCGCTGGGGCGGCAGTTCCGCGACCCGCGGCTGCGCCAGCTCTTCGCCCGGTTCTCGACCTATGTGGGCGGCTCGCCGTTCCTTTCGCCGGCGCTCCTCATGCTGATCTGGCGGTCGGAGGCCAAGGGGGTCTGGACCGTCGAGGGCGGGATGCGAAGGCTGGCGCGCACGATGGCGGCGGTGGCGGAGCGGAACGGCGCGCGCCTGCGCTACGGCGCGCCCGTCTCGCGAATCGCGGTCGAGGGCGGGCGCGTGCGCGGCGTGATCGTGGAGGGCGGCGAGCGGATCGACGCGGACGCGGTGGTGTTCGCGGGCGATCCGGCGGCGCTGGCGGCGGGGCTGCCGGGGCGGGACGTGCAGCGGTCCGCGCCGGCCATGCCGCGGGCGCGGCGCTCGCTCTCGGCCTGGGTATGGACCTGGGCGGCGGAGCCGGAGGGCCTGCCGCTCTCGCATCACACAGTGTTCTTCTCGCATGACTACCGGGCGGAGTTCGAGGATCTGGACCGCAGGCGCCGGCCGCCCGAGGATCCCTCGCTCTACGTCTGCGCGCAGGACCGTGCGGCCGCGCCGGGGGCCGAAGGGCCGGGCGGACCGGAGCGGCTGCTTATGATACTCAACGCGCCGGCCGACGGGGATCTCGGCCCGCCTTCGCTCGAGGAGATCGAGAGATGCACGACGACGAGCTTCGCGCGGCTGGCGGCGGCCGGTCTGCGGCTGAGCCCGCCGGACCTTTCGCGGACGCCCGAGGCGCTGACGACGCCGGACCGCTTCGCGGCGATGTTCCCGGCGACGGGCGGCGCGCTCTACGGCGCGAACCCGCACGGGGCGCTTGCGACCTTCCGTCGGCCGACGGCGCGGAGCCCGGTTCCTGGGCTCTATCTGGCGGGGGGCGGCTGCCATCCGGGGCCGGGAGTGCCGATGGCGACCCGCTCCGGCCGGCGCGCGGCCGAGGCGATCATGGCGGACCGCGCTTCGACCTCCGCGTCGACCCGGACGGCTACGCATGGTGGTACCTCGACGGGGTGAGCGACGACGGGGCGAACGCGGTCACGGTGATCGCCTTCGTCGGCTCGGTGTTCTCGCCGTACTATGCCTGGGCGGGGAGGCGGGATCCGGAGAACCACTGCGCGCTGAACGTCTGCCTCTACGGCCGCGGCGCGGGGGCGCTGGGCGGGTCCTGGTCGATGACGGAGCGGGGGCGGGAGCAGGTATCGCGGAGCGCCGACCGGTTCCGGATCGGGCCGTCGGTGGTGGCGTGGGACGGAACCGCGCTGACGGTGACGGTGCGCGAGACGCGGGTGCCGCAGATGACGCCGCTGACGGGGGTGATCCGGGTGGTTCCGGAGGCGGTGACCGAGATCGAGGCGGTGCTGGATTCGGCGGGCGCGCATGTCTGGCGGCCCTTCGCGCCGCGTGCGCGGATCGAGGTGGACTTCTCTGGGCCGGCGCTCCGCTGGTCGGGCGAGGGATATCTCGACGGGAATTTCGGGACGCGGGCGCTGGAGGCGGACTTCTCCTACTGGACCTGGAGCCGGGCGCCGCACGGGCGCGGCGCGGTGACCTTCTACGACGCCGAGCGGCGCGACGGCTCTGTCCTCGATCTCGGCCTCGGCTTCGGGGCGGACGGCTCGGCCGAGCGGATCGAGAGCCCGCCGAAGGCCACCCTGCCCCGCACGCTCTGGCGGGTCCGGCGGGAGACGCGGGCCGACGCGGGGTCCCTGCCGAGGGTCGCCCGCCGGATGGAGGACGCACCCTTCTACGCCCGCGCGACGCTCGATTCGACGATCCTCGGCGAGCGGACGGCGGCGGTGCACGAGACGCTCGACCTCGACCGCTTCGCCGCCGGCTGGGTGAAGGGGCTGCTGCCCTTCCGGATGCCGCGGCCGCCCTACTGGCCGCCGGGCTGGCTTCGCCGCTGAGGCGAGACGGGTCCGGCCGCACCGGAATGGCCAAGCGCGGGCGGACCCAAGACCCTGAATGGTGGGCGATCTCGCCCGTGCCCCGGTTCAGGACACGGGGCGCGCGGCTCAGGCGGCGTCGGGCAGGCCCCATTTCGTGTCGTCGTTCATCCGCAGCACCGTCCAGTTCAGCGCCGCGGCGACGGTCACCCAGGCGACGTAGGGGAGCAGCATCGCCCCCGCGAGCGGATCGACCATCCAGAACAGCCCGCAGCTCGCCGCCACGGCCAGCCAGAGCGCGACGACGCAGATCATCGCCGCGTCGGGCCTGCGGATGCCGAAGAAGAGGGGCGACCAGATCGCGTTCAGCGTGATCTGGGCGGCCCAGAACGCGACGCCGGCGGCGGCGGTCATCGGTGCGGCGAGGCTGCCGGCCGCGAGCGCCGTGACGACGCGCCAGCCTGCGACGGTCATCAGGATGTAGAGCACCAGCCACGCCACCGGGAACAGCCAGTTCGGCGGCGTCCACGGCGGCTTCTCCAGCGTCTCGTACCAGGCGCCCGGCTTGTAGATGGCGCCGGTGGAGGCCGCCCCCATCACGGCGAGCCCAAGCCCGGCCAGCACGACCCATTCCATGATCATAGCGCGTCTCCCGCTGCCGTCCGTTCGCGCGACTGCGTCAGACATAGGGCGCCGGAACGCGGAAGCGAAGTGCGCGGCGACGTCGAAGCGCCCGCGCGACGCCGTGACGGGTCCGAAGGACCCCCACGGCGTCGCGTCGGGCCCATGGCGGGGGCGGCGCCCGCAAGGGCGGCGGCGACGCGCGGGAGCCTTGCGCCGGGGGCGGTCAGGCGGGCCGCATGGGCTCGCGGTCGCGCGCCTCGAGCTCGGCGATCACGGCGATGAAGGCGGAGACCTGACGCTCGGCGCGCGCATGGCGGCTGGCCGGGTCTTCCTTCGCCGCGGCCTCGAGCAGAAAGACGGTCTGCGGCAGCGGGCGCGCCGAGAGGCCGAGCGGACGGCCGGGCGCGAGGCTGAGGGCGGCGTCGCCGAGGGCGAGCGCGGCGCAGCCGAGCTTGACGCGCGTCGTGGTGACGGCGCGGCGCGAGACGCTGTCGTGCCCCTGCCCGCGCACCACCGATCCGATGGCGCCGTAGATTCGCGCGGCGGCGTAGATCGCAGGGCGGCAGTCCGCAGGCAGCGCCGCGACGCCGGGGGCGGCGCGGCGGTAGAGGCGGCGCGCCTCGAGAAGGAGGCGAGCCGTCACGCCGCCGAGTTCGGGGCTGAAGCGCGGCTCGGCCAGCAGGCGGTCGGGGTCGATGCCGGCCTCGTCCAGCCAGTCGAGCGGCAGGAACAGGCGGCCGGCCCGCGCGTCCTCGCCCACGTCACGGGCTATGTTCGTCAGCTGCATCGCGTTGCCGAGATCGCAGGCGCGGGCGAGGGCGTCGCGGTCGCGCACGCCCATCAGCACCGTCATCATGGCGCCGACGGCGCCGGCGACGCGGGCGGAATAGGCGTGCAGGTCCGCGAGAGTGCGGTAGCGCCGGCCCTCGGCGTCCCATTCCAGCCCCTCGATCAGGGCGAGGGGCAGCGCCTTCGGCATCTCGTGCGCCTCGACGATCGCGGCCATCGCGCGGTCTGCGGGGTGGTTCTCCGGCGCGCCGCGGTAGCAGGCGTCGAGCCGGAGGCGCAGGCGCCGCGCGGCCTCGGCCTTGGCGGCGAGGGGGCCG
>DATFKM010000451.1:0-4921 GCA_035268645.1 Paracoccaceae bacterium
GCGTTCGCCGCCTCGGTTCCGGAGGCGCGGCGTGACGGCGGACGTTCTGGTTCTCGGCGGGGCCCGCTCCGGCAAGTCGAACCTTGCGCTGCGGATCGCGGAGAGGATCGGCCCGCGACGTCGCTTCGTCGCCACGGCCGAGGCGTTCGACGCCGAGATGGCGGACCGCATCGCCCGGCACCGACGCGAGCGCGGGACCGGCTGGGATACGCTGGAGGCGCCTCTGGACCTGCCGGCCGCCGTCGAATCCGCCGTCGAGGTCGACGTCGTCCTCATCGACTGCCTCACGCTCTGGCTCTCCAACCTGATGTTCGCGGGCCGCGATCCCGCCGAGGCGACGGCCGCCCTGATGGCCGCCATGCACGCCTCGGGCACGCCCGTGATCCTCGTCTCGAACGAGGTCGGCCTCGGCCTCGTGCCGGAGACGCCGCTCGGCCGCGCCTTCCGCGACGCCCAAGGCCGGCTGAACCAGGCGGTCGCGGCGCGGTGCCGAAGCGTCGTCTTCGTCGCCGCCGGCCTCTCGCTGAGCCTGAAGGGGCCGGCGCCGGAGACCTGATCCCGTACGGGTCGGAAGCGCGTCGCTCCGGCGGACCCTCAGGTCTCGACGAGAAGGCGATTCACCGGCATCGCGAACCGCGCCGGCGCGGTGGGCGCCGCGGCGGAGAGCGCGGCCGCGAGATCGGCCAGCATCCGCAGGCGCCGGGCCGGCGACAGCACGAACGCGGCGTAGAAGAAGCCCGCCGCCGCCTCGGCCACCGTCTCCGCCGGACCGTCCATCGAGACGACCGCCGTCTCGATCGTCACGGCGCCCCCCGGAAAGGCCGCGCGCACCATGTCGCTCAGGCTGTCGGCGCCGCGCACGCGAGGATCGCCGAGGTCGATCTCGCCGTATCCGGGAAGCTCGGCCTGCACGTGACCGTAGATCAGGTCGTGCGCCGCGGCGTAGCCGGGCGCGGCGTCCATCGGCCCGTCCACCAGCGCGGCGAACCGCCCCCCCGGCGCGAGCACGCGCCGCACCTCGTCCAGAACGGGGGCCACGGGGTCCATCAGCGTCAGCGCCCAGTGGCAGAGCACCGCGTCGGCGGATCCGTCGGGCAGCGCGGCCATGTCCTGCGCCGGCGCCTCCAGGAAGGTCGCGGCGCCGTCGGGCAGCCGAGCGCGCGCCAGCGAGAGTTCCTCGGGGCTGATGTCCACGCCGACGAGCGTCAGCTCCGGACTCCGGGCGTGCAGCAGTTCCAGCAACGGCCCAGAGCCGCAGGCGAGGTCGAGCACCCGGCCCCGTCGGCCCGGTGCGATCGGCCCGGCCGCTTCGGCGAGCCATTCGTAGCTGGTCCGCCCCTCGGGGTCGCGGCAGGCCCGCGCGCAGCTTTCGGTGAAGCCGGCATGGTCGCGGTGCACCGTGCGGAGATGGGCGCGAAGGGCCTCGGCGTCAGGGCGCCGTCCGCGCGAAACGCTTTCCGTCCACGCCGAGCGCAGAGGGCTGTGATCGTTCATGGGGATGACTTCGCCGTTCGAAAAAGGGAGGAGCGGCGCCGCTCTCAGGCGCCGACGTCGATCAGGTGGACCACTTGGGGAAAGCGCCAACCCGCGTCCGACCGGCAGGCGTCGAGATAGGCGGCGAGCGACGGGGCCGCCCGCATCGAGGCCAGCGGCACGGAATCGTCGAAGACGCAGCGTTGCAGATACCCTTCCACGGCGTCGGCCGCCTCCGGACCCGCGACGCTGTCGTAGCGAATCTCCGTCACCTCCACCCGCGCGCCCGCCGCGCGCAGCGCGTCGGCCAGCTTTTCGGCCGAGACGTAAGGCGCGGCGCCGGCGGGCCCGAACGCCTCGAGGTACCGGCGGTGAAACGCCACGTAATGCCCCTCGGCCGCGCTGTGGGCGATCACGCCGCGTCCGGCCGGCGCGATCGCTTGGCGGAAGCGCGCGGCCGCCGCCGCGAGCTCCGCCTCCGGCACGGCGTAGAGCGCATGGGTCGCCCAGACGACGTCGTAGCCGCCCTCGGGCGGGGCGAAGTCCTGAAGCGTGGTCTCGTGCTCCCGCGCGGCCCGGAACGGCGCCGGCAGGGCGGCGCGCGCCTCCGCGATGGAGAAGGCCGAGGGATCCAGCAGGTCGGTCGCCACCTCGCCCAGGCCGGCGGACGCGACGCCGGCATGACGGACCAGCGCTTCGGGGAACTTCCCCGAGCCGCAGGCCACGTCGAGCAGCCGGAGCGGGCGGTCGCCGGCCGCCGCCTGCGCCTCCGCCAGCCAGCCGGCCCAGTCGCGGGCTTCGGCGAGGTGGCGGTAGTCGTCGGTGGCGAGCGCGTAGAACGCCTCCATCCCCGCGCGGCGCTCCTCGGACCAGTGCGCGCTGCTCCGCGCCAGCAGATCCTCGGTCATTCGCCGTCGCCGGCGGGCCAGCAGATCGGATTGAGCGGACTCGCCGCCACGTCGCCCGGCCCGACCCCCGGCATGAACTTCCGCCAGTCGCCCGAGACCATCGTCGGCGAGTCCACGATCCGCGCGCCGTCCGCGTAATAGGTGTTGGCGAGGACGATGCGGCTGCGATCCGTGCGGTTGCGCGCGGCCGTGTGGAAGCTGAGATTGTGGTGGAAGCTCACCTCGCCGATCTCGAACGGCGTCTCGTCGACGCGGACGCCGTTCTTGGCGAACACCTCGGCCACGCCGCGGTCGTAGCCCGTGCCGGACTTCTCGAAGGTCACGGCGTCCACCAGTTCGTGCACCGACAGCGGATAGGCGAAGGCGAGCGGCCCCATCTCCATCGGCAGCGCCTGCGCCGGGGCCCAGGCCGTGACCACGTCGTCGGTGTCGAGCGGGAAATGATGGTCGTCGAAATGCCACGGCGTCCGACCGCAGCCCGACTGCTTGGCGAGGACGTTGTCGTGGTAGAGCCGCACCGCGTCGGCTCCGAGAAGCTCCGCCGAGATCCGCGCCACCCGCGGCGAGAGGACATAGGCCTCGAGCAGCGGGTTCTCGGGCCAGATCATCTCGAGGCTCAGGAACCGGTCCTGCGCGCCGGTGTCGGGATCGACGCCGAACTCCGCGTGCAGCAGGCGCTTGAGCTCGGCCCGAAGCTTCAGCACCGCGCCGGGCGAGAACACCTGGCGCAGCTTGACGAAGCCGTTCTCCCGGAAGAACGCGATCTGCGCCTCGGTGAGCGGATAGGGCGCGGCGAGTTCCGCGATCACCTCGGCGTCGCTCGGCAGGGGAACGTCCGGCAGGGGCGGCGCGGGGACGACCTCCTCCGCGTCGCCCTCGTTCTCGGCGAGGCTGACGTACCAGTCCCACCACGCCTGGTTGTCCTTGTCCCAGGCCTGGCTCACGTCGGTGTCGGGGTTCGTCGCGGTCGCGGTCATGGCGGCTCCCTCTGCGGCGCTCGATCGCGATCTAATGCGCCGCGCCCTTTCAGCAACCGAAGCCTCGGCGCGCTGGCTTTTTCGGCGCGTGCATTACCTTGCGGCCTCCACGACGGAGGAGCCTTCCATGGACGGAACGACGATCGACAATCCGGCGCTCAAGGCGCACGCGCTGGACGGACTGTCGCGGCGGCCCAAGGGCCTCTCGCCGAAATGGTTCTATGACACCCGCGGCAGCGACCTGTTCGAACGCATAACGGCCCTGCCCGAATACTATCCCGCCCGCACCGAACGCGCTATCCTCGAGGCGCGGCTCCCCGAGATCGCCGCCCACGTCCCCGAGGACGCGGTCCTGGTCGAGCTCGGCAGCGGCGCCAGCGTGAAGACCCGCCTGCTCCTCGACGCGCTGCCGGGGCTCTCCGGCTACGTGCCGGTGGACATCGCCGAGGACTTCCTGCTGGACACGACGTCGCAGCTGTCGGCGGACCGTCCCGACCTCGAGATCAGGCCCCTGGTCGCCGACTTCATGGGTCCGCTCACCCTGCCCGACCTCGGCGGGCGGCCCGTCGTCGGCTTCTTTCCCGGCTCCACCCTCGGCAACCTCGACCCGACGGCGGCCACGGAACTTCTCGCGCGGCTGCGCGCCTGGCCGGACCACGCCGCGCTGATCCTCGGGCTCGATCTCGTGAAGGCGCCGGGGGTCCTGGAGGCCGCCTACGACGACGCCGAGGGCGTCACGGCGGCCTTCAACCTCAATCTCCTGGCCCGGCTGAACCGGGAGGCGGGAGCCGACTTCGACCTCGACGCCTTCGCCCACAAGGCCGTATGGAACGCGGCGGAGAGCCGCGTCGAAATGCATCTCGAAAGCCTCGGGGAGCAGGAGGTCCGGATCGCGGGCCGCACGATCCCGTTCGCCGCCGGCGAGACGATCCATACCGAAAACAGCCACAAGTTCACGCAGGATGGCATCGCCGCCATGGCGTCCGCCGCGGGTTGGGATCTCGCCGCCACCTTCGTCGATGCCGAGGGTCTCTTCGCCGTGGCGGTCCTGCACCCGGCGCCCTGACCGGGGAACGTCGCTCCTCACGCGGCGGTTCGACGCGCCGCGCCGGTCGAGCGCCGGCGCGCGATGGGCGGCGGTTCGGGCCGGAGGGTCGGCGATCACGCCTCGCTCGCCGGCCGGGATCGCGAAGCGATCGGGGTCCGGCGGTCGGGCTCGCGGTCAGAGCAGCCGGATCTCCTGATATTCGTCGCGATCGAAGATCGAGCGCAGCATGGCTCCGAGGGGAGGATCCTCGAAGGTGTCGAGATCCTCCAGCGCGTCGGCTCCCTCCTCGAACACGCCCTCCGGGTCGAGATCGCGGCGGATCGCCTCGAAACGCTCCCAGCCGGGATAGAAGCGATGGTGCCCGTCGGGGCCGAGATAGCTGAACTTGCCCCAGTGCGGGCGGCCCTCGTGCTCGAGGAACAGCCGCTCGATCGCCTCGGCCAAAGGGATCTGCCGCTTCGGGCGGATCGAGCCGACGACGTAGATGCCGACATAGGCGGTGTCGCGGTCGGCGT
>DATFKM010000452.1:0-5018 GCA_035268645.1 Paracoccaceae bacterium
CGTGTCGAGAGTCCCACGATGCCGGCCGTCGGGCCGCCTGCCTTCAGCCCATGGCGGGATCGTCCCGGCCGTCTCCGGGTCGCTCCCGGGTCCGCCGCCGGAGTTCGGAGCGCCGTCGCGGTCGGCCGGCTCGCCCTGCGGCCGTCGCTTCGTCCTGTCGTCGCGCTCGGCTTGCGACAGGCCCGCCGCCGTCGGCGCCGCGCGATCGGCTCGGATCGCCGGGCGGCTTCGCCCGGGCGCGTTCAGCCGGAAGCGGCTTCGGAGGCGGTGGGCTGGGTGTCGGACCCGCCTTCGCTCTCGCCCTCGCCGCCGTCCTGACGATCGCGAGTGCGGCTGCGGCGGCGCCGGGCGCTGCGGCCGGGCTTGGCGGCGCCTTCGCCGCCGTCGCCGGCGGGCTGCTCGGCGCTTTCGCTCTCGCGGCCGGCCTCGGGCGTGGCGACCAGCGAGTCGCCGTGCTCGGCGGTGTCGATGGTCTCCAGACCGCCGCGGCCGCCGCCGGCCTCGCCGCGCGCTTCCTCCTCGCGACGCGGCCTGTCGTCTGCACCGCCCTGCTGCGCCTCCTTGCGGCCCTCCGGCGCCTGCTGCTGGGCCTGCTGCTGGGCCTGACGATCCTGGTGGGCCTGCTGCTCGGCCTGCGCGGCGCTCAGCATGCGGGCGTAGTGCTCGGCGTGCTGCAGGAAGTTCTCCGCGGTGACCCGGTCGCCCGAGGTCTGGGAATCGCGCGCCAGCTGCTCGTACTTGTCGATGATCTGCTGGGGCGTGCCCCTGACCTTGCCCTCGGGCCCGGCACTCTCGAACACGCGGTTCGTGACGTTGCCGAGGCTCTTGGGCCGGTTCTTGTTCCGGTTTCGGTTAGGCTTCTGCGAAGATCTCATGTCGTTTCTGTCCGGTTTCGAGCCCCGGCCACGCGCATCCCGCGGCTCCGGTGAGCTTGGGCGCGCCTCGCGCGGGTCGCGCCCGTATCATCGTCGAACGATGCGATTGACGGTTCCACCGATTTCGACGCTCGCGCGACTTCGCGCAGCCCCTCGCTACATCGCCGGTGGATATGAGGTGAGAGTAGTGCGCCGCCGCGTCCGACACAACCCGCTCATGCGCGGGATCGGCCTTCCACGACCCTTTCGCGGCCGTCGAGGTCCCGATGCACCGCGATCGGCGCCAATCCGGCGGCCGTGAGCAGCGCCGCCACCGGCCCGGCCTGATCCGGCCCGACCTCGAGCAGCGCGCGGCCGCCGGGCGCGAGGACGGCCCCGAGGCCGGCGGCGATGGCGCGATAGGCGGCGAGGCCGTCGCCCGCATCCCCGGCCGGGATCAGCGCCGCGACGGGCTCCCAGCCCCGCACTTCGGGCGAGAGGGCGACGTAGTCGGCCTCGGTCACGTAGGGCGGGTTGGAGACCACCAGATCGAAGCGCCCGCGCACGCCGGCGAACCAGTCGCCTTCGAGCAGCTCCGCACGGCCGGCGAGGCCGAGGCGCGCGGCGTTCTGCCGCGCCACCGCGAGGGCGGCGGGGCTGCGCTCCACCCCGAGGCCCGTCGCCTCCGGCCATTCGGCGAGCAGGGTGAGCAGGAGGCAGCCGGAGCCGAGGCCGAGATCGAGCACCCGCCGCGCCGGCGGCCCCTCGAGCGCGGCGGCGATCAGCGTCTCGGTCTCCGGTCGCGGGTCGAGCACGTCGGGCGTGACGCGGAAGGCGCGGCCCCAGAATTCGCGCAGCCCCGTGATCTGGCTGATCGGCCGGCGCGCGGCGCGGGCGGCGAGGCCGGCGGCGAAGCGCGCCGCCTCCACGTCGCCGGGCGGCTCCTCGAGGCGCGCGGAGAGCGCGGCGGCGTCCAGCCCGGCGGCCCAGCGCAAGAGGAGGCGCGCCTCGCGCGCCGGATCGGGCGTCCCGGCGGCGGTGAGCGTCGCCACGCCGTCCGCGAGCAGGCGCGCGCGGCTGCAGGCCTCTCCGCCTCCGTCGCCGGCGTTCATGCCTCGTCCATCGCGGCCAGCGCCTCGGCCTGCTCGGCCGTCGCCAGCGCGTCCACGATCTCCTGCAGGTCGCCCGCCATCACCTCGGGCAGGCGATGCATGCTGAGGCCGATGCGGTGGTCGGTGACCCGGCCCTGCGGGAAGTTGTAGGTCCGGATCCGTTCCGAGCGGTCGCCGGAGCCGACCTGGCCGCGGCGCTCGGCGGCGCGGGCGCTCTCGGCCTCGCGCCGCGCGGCGTCGAAGAGGCGGGCGCGCAGCACCTCCATGGCGCGGGCGCGGTTCTGGTGCTGGCTCTTCTCCGAGGCGACGACGACGATGCCGCTGGGGACGTGGGTGATCCTGACCGCGCTGTCGGTGGTGTTGACGTGCTGGCCCCCGGCGCCCGAGGCGCGCATCGTGTCGATGCGGATCTCGGCCGGATCGATGCGGACGTCCACGGCCTCGGCCTCCGGCAGCACGGCGACGGTCGCGGCGGAGGTGTGGATGCGGCCCTGGCTTTCGGTGGCGGGCACGCGCTGCACGCGGTGCACGCCCGATTCGCGCTTGAGGGCGCCGTAGACGCCCTCGCCCCGGATCTCGGCGATCGCCTCCTTGAGTCCGCCGGCCTCGCCCGGGCTCTCGTCCAGAACCTCGACGCGCCAGCCGCGGCGCTCGGCGTAGCGGGTGTACATGCGCATGAGGTCGGCGGCGAAGAGCGCCGCCTCGGCGCCGCCCGTCCCGGCGCGGATCTCGAGGATGGCGGGCCGCGCGTCGGCCCGGTCCTTCGGGATCAGCGCCAGGCGGAGGGCGCGCTCGACCTCGGGCAGGCGCGCCTCGAGCGCGGCGCGCTCCTCCTCGGCCAGCGCCTTGAGTTCGGGGTCGCGTCGCATCTCCTCGGCCTCGGCCAGCCCCTCGACCGTCGCGAGCCAGGCGCGCGCCGTCTCCGCCACCGGCGCGAGTTCGGCGTGGTCGCGGGCGAGGGCGACCGGATCGCCCCGGCCCTCGGCCAGCGCGGCCTCGACGTAGTCGAAGCGCTGCAGAATCCTCTCGACGGTCTCGCGGGCGATCATGGCGTCCTCATTCCGGGAGTTGACGCGAACGTCAACCCCCTCGGCGGCGGGCGAGCAGGCGCCCGCCGTCGCCGGCCGTCAGGATCAGCGCGCCGGCGCCGTCGAGGCGATAGCCGCGGACCCGCGCGAGAAGGGCGAGGAACCGCCGCTCCCGGCGGTCCAGCGCCTCGGTGCAGGTCCTCGCGGTGACGGCGATGGCCGGACCGACGCGCAGCGCGCCGGCCGTCGCGGTCCCGTTGGCGGCGTAGCGCGTCGAATAGGCGTTGCAGCCGCCGCGCCCGGAAAGGCCGCCCGCCGCCTCGAAGGCGAGGGTGAGGCGGGAGGCGTCGATCACGCCCCCGCCGGCCACGTCCTCGACCGTCCATTCACCCGCGAGCGCCGCCGCGCCGGGGGGCGCGGGCGCCGCCGCGATCCGCCGGCAGCTGCTGCGCGTCTCGCCGCGGAGGGAGACGAGGGCCTCGCCGCCCTTCGCCCAGAGATGCGTCTCGGGCGCGTCCGCCGCCGCCATCCGGGCGCCGGAGGCCGTGCGCTCGGGCACGGCGGCGAAGCGCGCGCCGCCGATCTCCAGCACCGCGACGCCGGCGACGCGCCCGACGCGGGCTTCGAGCCCGTCGGCGCAGCGGAAGCGCGGGGCGAAGCCGAGGGGCGGCAGGCCGCTGTCCAGGACCCGCTCGCCCGCCGCGACGGCGTCGCCGTCCGGGCGCAGGCGGACCGGGTCGGCATGGGCGACGAAGCCGCCTTCCAGCCGCAGCGCGAGCGCGTAGTCCGAGCCGAACACCAGCGCCGCGCGCGGAATCTCGAGGGCGAAGGGCGTGCGCCCGCCCTCGAGCGGGACCGCGACCGAGGCGACCACGGCGCCGGGGTCGTGCGGATCACGCGCCCCGGCCTCGTGCAGGTCGACCCGCAGCGCCGTGCCCGGCGGCGGCGCGATCCGCTCGCGGAGGATCGCCGCGCCGGTGACCGTCACGGTCTCCGCCGGTTCGGCGCCCGCGGCGCCCGTGGCCAGCGCCGTCAGCGCCGCCAGCGCCCATCCGATCTTCCGCATGCTCGCTTCCCGTCACGTCAATATGTGCTTTGTCGCGCCATTCGCCGAGTGTAGCCTGTCGACATGAAACGCACGGCGCTCCTCGTCCTGTTCGTCTTCGCCGCCCCGGCCGCGGCGCAGAGCCCGAACTGGACGCCCCCGCCCGCCAAGGACGGCCATCAGTACCCCGACTGCTACTGCACGAACCGGGGTCTGCGCGTCGAGATGGGGCGGACCGCCTGCCTGCGCATCGGCTCCGAGGACCGGCTGGCGCGCTGCGAGATGTCGCTCAACAGCCCGATCTGGCGAACGCTGCAGGAGGGCTGTCCGCCGCCGGGGCCGTCATCGTCGCTCGAGCCGTCCCTCGACCGCCTCCAGCCAGGCTGAGACGCGCGCGGCGTTGACGCCGAAGTCGCTCTCCCCGAAGCGCGAGCGCGAATAGATCGCGAGGGTGGAGCCGTCCTCCGCCGCGAGGGCGCGCACGGTGACGTAGTCCGGCCAGCCCATGATCGCCGAGCGCGCGCGCCAGGTGGCGTGCAGATCCTCGAGCGAGCCGGCGATCAGCTCGGTCCGCGGGCGGCTCGCGGCGACCTCGGCGACGGCCTGCATCAGCCGCTCGGGCGGTGCGTCGAAGACGGGCGCGGCGCGGTCGACGCGCGAGGCCGCCCCTTCCGGCGCCACCAGCGCGGTGTTGGGCGAGGACGGCCGCTCGACCGCCATCGGGTCGACGTGCCACTCGGCGGGCGTCTCCGGCGCGATGCGCGCCCAGACGGCGAGGCCGGCCGTGCCGACCAGCGCGAGAACGACGACGCCGCCGAGTATCCAGCCGATCACGCGCATCATTCCGCGGCCGTGGCCGCGCCGGAGGCGCGTTCTTCGTCCGGCCCGCCATGAGCGCCTGTTCCGTCGGACGCGCCTGATCCGCCGGCCTCGGCCGCGGCGCGCTCTGCCTCGATCTCCTCGGCGCGCCTCTCGACCA
>DATFKM010000453.1:0-3211 GCA_035268645.1 Paracoccaceae bacterium
CGACGAGGGCGCCCCCGTTCCGAGGACGATCGCGGCCGGTCTCAGGCGCCGCAGCCGTAGAAGCCGCGGTAGCCGACGGTCGGGCCCCGCTCCAGGGAGAAGACGAGGTCGGCGTCGCCGCGCCATCCCGCGCCGTCCACCGGCCTGATCTCCATCGTCACGCCGGGGGCGCCGTAGACGCGGCCCGCCGCGTCGTCTCGCCTTTCCAGCATGACGATCACCCCGTTGAGCTTCATCGCCGCGCCCTCGTCGTTCGTCCGCAGGACGGGATCCTCCGTCCGCACCCGCCGGAAACCGCAGTCGAGCGAGCCGGATGCGGCGCCCTCGGGCACGTCGTCCGGGCTCAGCGGCGAGGGGTCGAGCGCGGCGGTCAGGGTCGTGTTCAAGGCGTCCTCGAGCGTGCCGACCGTCGCGGGCGGGTCCTCGTGGATCGCGTCGGTCTCGCCCGAGGCGTCGATGTCGGCGATCATGTAGCGCATCTCGGCGATCTCCCGGTTCTGGGCGAGGACGATCTCCTCCGCGAGCTTGCGCACCCGGGCATCCGTCAGTTCGGCGCGCCCGGACGTCATGATCGCGATGGAGTGGTGCGGGATCATCGCGCTCATGAAGGACCGGTCCTGAACCGTGGCCTGGCTCCGGACGAGCCAGAGCGATCCGGCGAAGACGAGCGCGGCGGCCACGAAGATCGCCGCGTTGAGCGTCTTGCGGGCGTACATCGAGAGCATGAAGGACAGCATGACGATGGCCATGCTCGCGCCCATGAGGAGCGCCATGTAGACGCGGGTCTCCGACCAGAACACGTGCTCCAGCGCGAAGGTGTTGAGGTACATGAGGCCGAACATCACGACCGTCGAGGTCAGGATCATCGCCCCGAAACGCCAGTAGGACATGGTCGGCTCCCTTTCGCTGACCGCGAGACCCGGCCCCTCGCGGCCACGCTCACGGGCGCCTCGCGGAGCGTTCAACGATGTGGCGGGTGCTCCGTTCCGGGTCGCCCGACGCGAAGGCGGAGGCGTGCGGCTCCGAGGACGCCGTCCGCGCCGCCGGGGCCGTTGCGCGAGCGCGTGCCGCCGGCCGGCGCTCGCGGACGGATGGCGGAAACGACGACGCCCCCGCCGGGTCGGGCGGGGGCGTCGGGGTCGCGCGGTCGGCGAGCGCCGTTTGGGCTCAGGCGGCCTCTTCGCGGTCGGACCCGGTCTCTTCGGCGGCGTCGGGCGCCGGGGCCAGGCGGTCGAGATCGACCTCGCGCAGCAGGAACGCCGGGACATGGTCGCCCATGCCTACGGTGCGGCCGCCGCGACCGCCGCCGCCGCGGCGCTCCTCGCGCTCGCCGCCGCCCTTGCGGCCGCGTCCGCGGCGCTGTTCGGGCTTCTCCCGGGTCTCGGCTTCGGCCGGGGCGGCCTCGCGCGGGTCGTCGGCGGACGCGGTCTCCTCGGCCGGGGCCTCGCCGCGCGGGTCTTCGCCGAGCGCGGGCGCGGTCTCGGCCGGATGCGCCTCGTCCTTGCGGCGCCGACCGCCGCGGCTGCGCCGGCGCTTGGGCTCGGCCTTGCCCGCCTCGGCCTTGCCCGCCTCGGCCTTGCCGGCCTCCGCGTCGCGAGCCTCCGTTTCGGCCTCGGCATGGGGCTGGGCCTCGGCCTCGGGGGCCGGAGCGGGCGCCGCCTCGGCGGCGGCAGGGGTCGGTTCGGCGGCGCCGACGAGCGGATCGGCGATCTCGGGGATCGGCTTCTCGATCAGCTCCTCGATCTTGTCGAGATACTTCTGCTCGTGCGGGAAGCAGAGCGTGATCGCCTTGCCCGCCCGGCCGGCGCGGCCGGTGCGGCCGATGCGGTGGACGTAGTCCTCGGCATGGATCGGGACGTCGAAGTTGAAGACGTGGCTGACCGTGGGGATGTCGAGCCCGCGCGCGGCGACGTCGGAGGCGACCAGAACCGTGATCTCGTTGGCGCGGAAGCCTTCGAGCGTGCGGGTGCGGATCGACTGGTCGAGATCGCCGTGCAGCGCGGCGGCGTTGAAGCCGTGCCGCTTGAGCGACTTGAACACCACGTCGACGTCGCGCTTGCGGTTGCAGAAGACGATGGCGTTGGTCAGGCGCTCGCCCTCGCCGTCGAGGAGCGCGCGCAGCAGTTCGCGCTTCTCCTTGTCGGCGCGCTCGCGCCCCGCCGGGCGGCGCCTGCAGACGGCCTGTTCGATGCTCTCGGCCGTGGTCGACTGGCGCGCCACCTCGACCCGCACCGGGTTGTGCAGGAAGGTCTGGGTGATGCGCGTGATCTCCGGCGGCATGGTGGCCGAGAAGAACAGCGTCTGGCGCGTGAACGGCGTCAGGCTGAAGATGCGCTCGATGTCGGGGATGAATCCCATGTCGAGCATGCGGTCGGCCTCGTCGACCACCATCAGCTGCACGCCCGTCAGCATCAGCTTGCCCCGCTCGAAATGGTCGAGGAGGCGGCCCGGCGTGGCGATCAGCACGTCGACGCCGCGGTCGATCAGCTTGTCCTGATCCTTGAAGCTGACGCCGCCGATCAGCAGCGCCTTGGCCAGCTTGTGATGCTTGCCATAGGTCTCGAAGGCCTCGGCCACCTGTGCCGCGAGCTCGCGCGTCGGGCAGAGGATCAGCGAGCGCGGCATCCGCGCCCGGGCCCGGCCCTGCGCCAGCATGCTGATCATCGGCAGGGTGAAGGCGGCGGTCTTGCCGGAGCCGGTCTGGGCGATGCCGAGGACGTCGCGGCCCATCAGGGCGTTCGGGATCGCCTGTTCCTGGATCGGGGTCGGGGTCTCGTACCCGGCGTCGATGACGGCTTCGAGGACTTTCGGGTCGAGGTCGAGATCGGTGAACTTCATGGGGCTCCTTGCGCTCGTCTGGGCGGCCTTGGGGGATGGCCGCAGATCCGCGCGGCCCGTCCGCGGGCGCCCGGATGGCGCTCGCTGCGGCGCAATTTGCACAAGACGCGCGCAAAGTCAAACTTCGCGGGCTCGGCAGGGCCGGTCCGGGGCCGGGCGTCGTCCCGCCCGCGCACGCCGCGACGGCGTCAATCGGAGCTTTCCCGCTCGGCCTCCTCGGCGGTCTCCTCGAGGGCCTGACCGCCGGCCTGCACGTCCTGGCCGAAGCCCTCGACGGTGTTGCGGCCGGCGAGCGCCGGCGGCAACGGGAGCGGGACGAACGGGAACGCGGCGATGCGGGTCATCCGCAGCGTCCTTTCGCGGTGGCGTATCC
>DATFKM010000454.1:0-5117 GCA_035268645.1 Paracoccaceae bacterium
CACCAGCGCGGCGCTTTCGGCGCGCATCGAGGCCTCGACCCGGCTCCAGGCGAGGCCTAGGCCGACCGGGAGCGCGACCAGCGCGAGGATCGCCGCCCAGCGCCCGGCGGAGAGCACGGCGCGGCGACGGCGGGCGCCGGAGGCGAGGCCGGCTTCCGGGAACACGACGTCCTTGAGCAGGCCCTTGAGGAAATAGGCGCGACCGGAGCCGCCGGAGAGGAAGGGCGTCGCGCGCCGCTCGATGCCGAACTCGCGGGAGAGCGAGGCGATCAGACGGTCGATCGGCTGACCCTGCTGGGTGGCGGAGGTGAAGTGGAAGCCGCGGAGCAGCATCGGCTCGGAGTAGCGGTCCGGGCGGAACGCCTCCTCGAGGAAGCGGACCACGACGGGCTTCAGCGTGGAGAACTGCGAGGGGAAGCCGAACACGTCGGCGCGCACGCCGAGATCGGCCTCGGCCTCGACCCTCTCGAACTGCTTCTCGCCGAGACGCTCCAGCAGACGTTCGAACTCGGGCGCGGCCTGCGCCACGGCGTCCTCGGCCTGCCGGGCGGGATCGGCTGCGGGATCGTGGGGGAAGGTGACGCCCCAGACCTGTTCGCGCCCCTCGCGGTCGAGGCCCTGGAAGAACTCGTTGAAGCCCTTCAGCAGGTCCATCTTCGTGAACATGACGTAGACGGGCGTGCGCGCCTGCATCTTCGCCATGATCTCCTGCACGCCGCGGCGCACGGCCTGGGCGTGCGCGGAGATGCGGGCGGGATCGCCCGAGGCGAGCTCCTCGATGGAGATGGCGACGATGACGCCGTTGAGCGCCTCCTCCGGGCGGTGCTTCACGACGAGATCGAGGAAGGCGGTCCAGGCCGATCGGTCCACCTCGGCGTCCGAGTCCTGCGTGACGTAGCGGCCGGCGGTGTCGAGGAACACCGCGTCGTCGGTGAACATCCAGTCGCAGTTGGCGGTGCCGCCGGCGCCCTCGACCGCGATGCGCTCGCCGCGTTTCAGGGGATCGCCGAGATCGGCGTTGAGGAGCGCGGTGGTCTTGCCGGAGGCGGGCGGGCCGATGAAGACGTACCAGGGCAGCTCGTAGAGGTAGCGCCGCCCGCCGAAGCGCCCGCGGAAGGTGAGCTTGCGGAGATCCTGCATCGCCAAGGCGAACTTGGCCCGCAGCTCCTCCGCCTCGGCGCTCATGCGCTCGGCCCGCGGATCGGGGGCGGAGAGCTCCTCCACCAGTTTCGCGTTGCGGCGCCGGCGCAGCAGCCAGCCGATCAGCACCACGAGGCCCCAGAGGGCGACGAGGACGGCGATGACCGTCAGGCGCGTCTCCCACGGGTCGAGCCAGCGGGGCTCTCCGCCGAGGGGGATCAGCGGGCCGACGAACCAGACCGCGAGCGCGAGCAGGAGCGTCGCGAAGCCGAGGACGGCGGGGAGGGAGAGAAGGAAGGCGCGCATCGGGAGGGGCCCTCAGCCGGCGTCGGGGGCGAGCACGAGCTCGACGCGGCGGTTGACCGCGCCGGTCGGGTTCGAGGGATCGAGCAGGACGTTGGCGCCGAAGCCCTCGACGCTCATGCGCGAGGGATCCTGCAGGATCGGGGCGAGATAGGCGCGCACGGCCTCGGCCCGCGCCTCCGACAGATGATAGTTGGAGGGGAAGCGGGCGGTGCGGATCGGCACGGAATCCGAGTGCCCCTCGATGCGCATCGCGCCGGGCTCGTCGCGGAGCGAGACGGCGACGCGCTCCAGCACGTCCTCGTAGCGGGGCATCAGGTCGGCCGAGCCGGAGCGGAACATGCCGGCGCCGACGAGGCGGATGCGCACCTCGCCCCCCTCGTTCAGGACCGCCACGAGGCCCTCGTCGATCTCGGGCTGCAGGAAGCTCGCGACGCGCTGCTCCTGCGGGGGCGGCGGCGGCGGCGCGGGCGGCTCGGGCGGCGGCAGTTCCAGCGAGGCGACCTCGACCTCGGCCAGCGGCGGCAGGGCGGAGGCGGCGGCGACGGCCGGCAGCGCCACGTCGCCGGCGCGCCAGACGAAGGCGAAGAAGAGGCCGGCGCAGACGACGACCGAGACGACCGCGACCAGCCAGGTCGGGACCAGGTCGCGGATCGGCTTGCGCCGGGTCTCGACGCCGCGCCATTGCAGCGAGAGATCGCGCGCGAAGCCGTCGCGGCGCTTGCGCACGGCGGCGAAGGCGCGGGCGCGGCGGTCCTCCAGCTCCTGCGGGGGGCGTCGGCCGGCGACGCGGTAGACGCCCTGGAAGCCGAGGGCGAGGCAGACGTACATCAGCTCGATCAGGTCGCCGTAGCGGTTCACGTCGTTCTCGGCCTGGTCGAGATATTCGAAGAAGCGCTCGCCGCCGATCTTCTCCTCGTAGAGCGCGGAGACGAGGGTGCGGTCGGCGTAGCCCGCGTCGAGGCCCCAGGGGCGCGCGAGCACGGCGTCGTCGATGGTGGCGGCGAGGGCGTAGCGCGCGACCTCGGTCACGTCGGGCTCGATCCCCGCCGCCGAGGCGCGGCTCTGGAACAGCTTCATCTGCGCGAAGGCCTTGGCGCGGAAGCCGTCGACGTCGAGCGGCATCGCCTGCGCCTGCAGGTAGACGACGAGGTCGAGCAGGTCCGAGGCGGCGTCGACGAGCGGATTGACGCCGGGTCGCGCCTCGGAGGCGTCGAAGGCGGGCTGGTGGGCGGGCGTGCCGCCGCCGAGGCCGGCGGGGGGCGCGCCGGCGGGCGGGGCGCCGCCCTGCGCCGGCCGCCCGGCCTCCGGGGGCGTGGGGCCGCCCTGCGGCTGCGCCGGGCGCATGCCGCCCGGAGCGGGCATGACCACGGTGCGCGGCGGCGGGCTCCTGTCGTCCTCGGCGCTCATCCGATCCTCAATCCTTCACGGCCCACAGTTGCAGGTCGAGCCCCTGAAGGGCGTCCTGCGCGTGGATGGCGAGGGTGCGCTGGTCCCGGATCGAGGCGAAGCCGGCGGAGTTCCGGTCGATCTCGAAGCAGAGCCAGCCGGCCTGCTGGCGCATCTGCGGCGGCACCGCGGGGCGGTGGATCAGGGCGACCGAGCGCGCCGCGCCGCGCAGGATGTCGAGGAAGCCGTCGATGCCGCCGATCGAGACGTTGCCCGGCAGCGCCTGGCGCAGCTGATCCTCCGGCAGCGACGAGGTCGCGAGCAGGATCAGGCGCGCGTCCTTCATCGCATCGGGCGGCAGGGCGCGGTTGAAGCGGATCTTGCGCTGGGGCTGCCATTCGAGCGGGATCTGGAAGGCGTCGGGGTCCTCGAGCTCGCCCAGCATGCGCAGGATCGCCTGCGCGGCGGCGTGCAGGCAGGCGGTCAGGTCGTCGTGGTCGTAGTCCGGCAGGGGGCCGGGGCGGCGCGTCTCGCGGTCGGCGTAGCTCGCGACCTCGGCCGCTGTCTCGACCATCTCGGCGAAGAGGCGTTCGGGGTGGCCGTGGCCGATCGCGGCGAGATGGGCGAAGAGCGCGCCCTTGCCGTTGCAGAGCTGGAGCATCAGCAACTGCTGCATGGCGCCGGCGGAGAGGCCGCCCGCGGTGCCGAGCGGCCCGGCGAGCTGGCGCGCGCGGGCGTCGAGCCGGGCGGCGACGTCGCGCGTCAGGCGCAGCGCGGCCGGCGAGGCGGCGACGTCGAGCACGGGGGGGACGAAGTCGGGGTCGAGCTTGACGCGGCCCTGGGAGACCTCCCGCACGCGGGCGAGGGGGAGCGCGTCGTAGCCCTCCGGCCGCTCGCCGAAGGCGAGGGCGAGGCGCGGGCGGCCGAGCTCCACCGGCTCCGGCCGGCCGGAGGGGGCGAGCAGGTTCGGCAGATCCTCCGCCGCGACGGCGAAGCGCGCCTCGTCCGCCTCCGGCCCGCCGAGGGGGGCGCCGGGCGTCTCCTCCGGCAGCACCAGCCAGACGTCGCCGGGGCCGGCGTCCGAGGGGATCGCGAGGGCCTTCGGGACCGTCGCCTCGGCCGGGGCGTCGAACACGGCCCCGTCGGGATAGGCCCCGGCGCAGGCGCGGACGCCGACCTTGCCGGCCTCCAGCAGCCCCTCGTCGAGCTCCAGCCGCGAGAACCCCCAATGGAAGGGGGCATGGGCGGCGGCGCGGAAGGCCGCGAGGCTCTCGGCCCGCCGGTCCTGCTGCTGGAAATGCTGGGCGCGGAGGAACATGCCCTCCTTCCACATCACGCGCCGCGCAAGGCTCATTCGGCGTCTCCCCTCGCGGGGGCGGATCCCCGCCTCACCGCTCGTCTTCCGGGCCGGAACCCCCCCGGCCTCCGGGCGTGCGATACAGTCTATCGAGTTCGCGCCCGAAGACCATGCGGATGTCGTCGTCGGCCTGTGCCGCGAAGCGGCCGTAGTCCTCGCGGAACGCCTCCCACAGCGCGGCGCGCCGGGCCATGCCGGAGATCGAGGCGAGGCCGCGGGCCTGAAGCTTCCTCTCCAGCTCGTCCGGGTCGAAGGAGGCGAGCGCTATTCGGATCGCGGCCCGGATCGCGGTGATCATCGCGGCCTGGTGCTGCTGCATCGAGCCGAGGGCGTCGTCCACGGCCGCCTCTCCCGAGAGATAGCCTTGGCCGAAGGGGCGAAGAAGCCCCTGAACCGCCGCGACGGGGGTCGGGGAGACCTTCAGCGGATTGGCGCCGAACTCGATCTGCGTGCCGGCGACGCCGAGCTCGCGCTTGGCCTCCGCCCGGCTCTCGAGCAGCCGGCGGAGCGCGTCGGCCATGCGCTGGAAGGTGCGCCCGGCCTCGGCGGCGGCCTCGAGGCGCCGTTCGGGGGGGATGTCGTCGAGGGAGAGCCCCGCGGCCTCGTAGAAGGCGCGGAGGGCGGCCTCGGCGCCGGGGTCGGCCGCCGGCGGGGCGGGGTCCGGGGCGGGGGAGGCGGGGCTCCGTTCCGGCGACGGGGGGCTCGCCTCGCGGCGGTCCCCGAAGGCGCCCGGATCCGGCGGCGCGGCGGGCGCGGCGGGCGCGCCGCCGAGGCCGGAAGGCAGCGCCGCCGGCGGGCTCGCGGGCGGGTCCATGCCGGGCGCAGGCGGCGGCGGCGCGGCGGGGCCGGGCGGCTGCGGCGCGGCCCCGGACGGGGCGGCGGGGGCCGGGCCGAAGGGGTCGTCCTCGGCCGCCGGCCAGGCTGGGGC
>DATFKM010000455.1:0-6043 GCA_035268645.1 Paracoccaceae bacterium
CTCCCCGCCCGACCCTCTCGACGCCGCGCCGGCCCGGCGCCATCCTTCGCGCCGTCCCTCCGGAGCCGAACCGCCGCCCATGTCCCGCCTCGCCGCCCCCGACGCCGCGCCGAGCCCGCTGCAGAAGCTGCTGCGCTTCCACTGGGCGCTGGCGCTCAGCGTCGCGGCCGTCGCCGCGGCGGGGGCGCTGATGCTCTACTCCGTCGCGGGCGGCTCGGCCGAGCCCTGGGCCGCGCGCCACGCCTCGCGCTTCGGGGTCGGCTTCGCGCTGATGCTGGCGGTGGCCTTCGTGCATCTGCGCTACTGGCGCGCGCTCTCGCCGCTCGCCTATCTCGGGGCGCTCGGGCTTCTGCTCGCGGTGGAGGTCGCCGGCGCCACCGGCATGGGCGCGACGCGCTGGATCGAACTCGGGCCGCTGCGGCTGCAGCCGTCCGAGCTGATGAAGATCGGCCTCGTGATGGCGCTCGCCTGGTATTACGACCGGCTCGATCCGGCCAAGGTCTCCCACCCGCTGCGGCTGCTGCCGCCGCTGGCGATGATACTGGTTCCGATGGCGCTGGTGCTGAAGCAGCCCGATCTCGGCACCGCGCTGCTGATCGGCCTCGGCGGCGCGGCGGTGATGTGGCTCGCGGGGGTGCACTGGGCGTATTTCGCCACCGCCGCCGCCGTCGGCGGCGGCCTCGTCACCGCGGTCCTGCAATCCCGCGGGACCTCGTGGCAGCTGATCAAGGACTACCAGTTCCGCCGCGTCGACGTGTTCCTGAACCCCGAGCTCGACCCCCTCGGCGCGGGCTATCACATCACCCAGTCGAAGATCGCCTTCGGCTCCGGCGGCCTCGGCGGGCGCGGCTTCATGCAGGGCACGCAGAGCCGGCTGAACTTCCTGCCCGAGAAGCACACGGACTTCATCTTCACCACGCTGGCCGAGGAGTTCGGCTTCTTCGGGGCCATCGGCCTGCTGACGCTCTACGGGCTGATCGTCCTCTTCTGCCTCGTCTCGATGCTGGCCAACCGCGACCGCTTCGGCGCGCTGCTCACCGGCGGGCTCGCCGTCGCCTTCTTCCTCTACTTCGCCGTCAACATGGCGATGGTGACGGGCCTCGCGCCCGTCGTCGGCGTGCCGCTGCCGCTGGTCAGCTATGGCGGCTCGGCCCTGCTCGTGCTCATGATCGCCTTCGGCCTCGTCCAGTCCGCTCACATCCACAGGCCCCGATGACCCTCACCGCGCTTCTCGCCGTCCCGCCCGCGGGCGTTCCGAAATGGGCGCCCGCGCTCGAAGCCGCCGCCGCGGCGGAGGGCGTGCCGCTCCGCCTCGCGACCGACCCGGACGAGGTCGATCCGGCCGAGGTGGAGGTGGTGATCTACAACCCCGAAGGTCCGGTGCGGGACTTCCGCGTCTTCCCGAACCTCCGCGCCGTCCTCTCGATGTGGGCGGGGGTCGAGACCATCGTGGGCGATCCGACCATCACCGTCCCGCTGACCCGCATGGTCGAGCCGGGCCTGACCGAGGGCATGACCGACTGGGTCTGCGCTCACGCCCTGCGCCTGCATGTCGGCCTCGACCGGCACCTGAACCTGGCGCCGGACGCCTGGCCGCAATGGCACCCGCCGCTTTCGCGTCACCGCACGGTCGGCGTGCTCGGCCTCGGGGAGCTCGGCGCCGACGCCGCCGCGATGCTCGCGCGGCTCCGCTTCGACGTCGCCGGCTGGTCGCGCAGCCCAAGGAGCGTCGAGGGCGTCGACTGCCGGCACGGCCCCGACGGGCTCGAGGCCGTGCTCGCGCGCTCGGAGATCCTGGTGCTGCTCCTGCCCGCGACGCCGGAGACCGACTCGCTGATGGACGCCGCCCGCCTCGCCAGGCTGCCGGAGGGCGCCGCCCTTCTGAACCCCGGCCGGGGCACGCTGATCGACGACGCGGCGCTCCTCGCCGCGCTCGACGCGGGCCGGCTCTCGCACGCCGTGCTCGACGTCTTCCGGGAGGAGCCGCTGCCGCCCGACCATCCGTTCCGCCGGCACCCGAAGGTCACGGTGACCCCGCACATCGCCTCGGTGACGCGTCCGGAGACGGCGGCTCCGGCGCTCGCCGAGCAGCTCGCGCGGCTCCACCGGGGCGAGCCGTTGCGTCACGTTGTCGACCGGGCCCGCGGATACTAGCTCTTGCTCGGTCGGCGCACGTCCGGCCCGCATCGAGGAGACCAGACGTTGCCGCCCAAGTCCCCGGCCCCCTCGCGACGCCCGGCGACGGGCCAGCGCCGCGCCTCGGTCGCCCGGCGCCGGCGCCGAAGCTTCCTGCAGCGCTGGCGCGCGAACTTCCTGACCGGCCTCGCGCTCGTCGCGCCGGTCACGCTGACGCTCTACCTGCTGTGGACCTTCATCGAGTTCGTGGACTCCAAGATCGTCCCGCTGGTGCCCGCGGCCTACAATCCGGACACCTATCTCGGCTTCCATCTGCCGGGGTTCGGGCTGCTCGTCTTCGTGGTGTTCACCGCCCTCGTCGGCGTCGCCACCAAGAACCTCTTCGGCCGCCAGCTCGTGCTCATGGCCGAGGGCTGGGTGGAGCGGATGCCGGTGGTCCGCTCGCTCTACAACGGCATCAAGCAGATCATCGAGACGGTGGTCACCCAGTCCGGCGGCGCCAGCTTCCAGACCGCCTGCCTGATCGAATATCCCCGCCGCGGCCTCTGGGCGATCGCCTTCGTCTCGACCGAGACGCGGGGCGAGATCCTGTCCAAGGCCGGCGGCGGCGCGATGACCAGCGTGTTCCTGCCGACGACGCCGAACCCGACCTCGGGCTTCCTGCTGTTCGTGCCGAAGGAGGACGTCATCGTCCTCGGCATGTCGGTGGAGGAGGCCGCGAAGCTGGTGATCTCCGCCGGCCTCGTGGTGCCGCCGACGGCGGAGGAGAAGGCCGCGGGCCTCGCCCGGCGCGGACCGCAGGGCCAGCCGGTCCCCTCGCCGGCCCGTCCCGGGGCGCCGCCGCCGGGACCGATGGCGCCGCGCCCCGCCCCCGACGCCCCGGGCGAACCGAAGGCCCGAGGGGTCGGCGCCGACGCCGAGGATTGATCCGGCGTCGGCGCCGGGACCGACCCGGCCGCCGCGCCCGCGCGTTCCGGCGGCGCGGCGGCCCCTCTCAGCCCATCCCCTTGGCGCGCGGGTCGCCCCGCGGCAGCGTCATCGCCTTCAGCCGCCGCGCCCCGTGCTCGCCGGTGGCGATCTCGGTGACGATCACCTCGTCCTCGCCGACCTCGCCCAGCGCCACGTCCTCGTCCGGCAGCACCACCCACCAGCGCCGGCCGACCTTGACGCAGACCTGCCCCTCGAACCGCGCCGCCTGCTTCGCGGCGCCCTTGAGCAGCCCGTAATAGGGATCCTTGCGCCAGGCGTCGGGCCGCGCCGGGTCCACCACGCAGGTCAGCCGCATCCCGTCGTGTTCGGTGGCGAGGAACAGCCGCGCCTTGGCCGGGAACCAGCGGTCGTCCAGCGTCTCGGTCGTCAGCCAGCCGCAGTGGAAATCGCGGCACTCCTGCGGCCGCTCGGGATAGATCGCGCAGGCGCGCTTCCCGGCGCAATGCGCGCACCAGGTCGCCGGCGGCTTCTCCAGCGCCTCGACCTCCAGCAGGTAGCAACACATCGCGCAGCCCTCGCAGCTGCGTCCCGGCACGATCCGCGCGGCGTCCTCGGTCATTCCGCCTCCTCCCGCCACCAGACGTCCGGCAGCCACCCTATCCAGTCGCCGTAGAGCGGCAGCCGCTCCGGAAAGGCGAGGTCGCCGTCCCACCCTATCCGGCTCGCCGGCGCGTGCCAGAGCGGCACGACATAGGCCCCCCAGGCCAACGCCCGGTCGAGCGCCCGCGCCGCCGCATCGAAATCCGCCTCGGTCTCCGCGACCAGCAGCGCGTCGATCGACGCCTCCACCGCCGCGCTGTCGACGCCGGCGTAGTTCCGCGTCCCCGGCGTCTCCCGGCCGTAGGCGCCCCAATAGAGCCGTTGCTCCGCCCCCGGCGAAAGCGACATCGCCCATCGGTTCACGATCATGTCGTAGTCGTAGTCGAGCCGCCGCGCCTCGTACTGCGCGCCATCCACGAGCCGCACCGTCGCCTCGATCCCCAGCGGCTCCAGGGCCCGCGCGAAGACCGAGGCGGCCGCTTCCCAGGCGGGCCCCTCCAGCAGGATCTCGAACCGGAACGCCCGGCCCTCGGCGTCCCTCAGCGCCCCGTCGCGAACCGTCCAGCCCGCGGCCTCCAGCAGTCGCACCGCAGAGCGCAGGTTGCGCCGGTCGCGGCCCGAGCCGTCGGTCTCCGGCAGCTCCGCGGTTCCCTCCAGCGCGCCCGCCGGCAACGCCTCGGCATGGGGCGCGAGGATGGCGCGCTCGCGTCCCTCCGCCGGCCCCTGATGCGCCAGCGGAGAGCCGCCGAACGGCGAGCGGATCCGCTCGTAGACCCCGCGGTTCAGCGTCCGGTTGATCCACTCGAAGTCGAAGGCCAGCGTCAGCGCCCGTCGCACGCGGATGTCGTCGAAAGGCGCGCGGCGGGTGTTGAACACGAAGCCCGTCATGCCTGAAGGGCGGCCGTGCGGGATCTCCGCCCGCTCGACCCCCGCCGCCTCGGCCCAGCCCCAGCCGTCCTCCCAGCGGTCGGGGTCGCCCTCGCGGAAGACGTCGATCTCGCCGGCGCGGAACGCCTCGAACAGCGCCGCGCCGTCGCGGAACCACTCGTGGCGGATCGTCTCGAAGTTCCAGCGCCCGGCGTTGAAGGCCAGCCCCTCGCCCCACCAGTCGGGATCGCGCCGGAACGTGACGTGCCGCCCGGCCTCCGCCTCGGCCACGACATAGGGGCCGGAACCCACCAGCGGCTCGAGAGACCCTTCCCCGAACGCACGCCCCTCATGCGCCGCCTTCGACAGAACCGGCATCAGCCCGAGGATCAGCGGCGCCTCCCGGCCGGGCTCGGCGAAGCGGAAGCGCACCACGCCGGGCGCCGGCCGCTCGATCCCGGCGATCCTGTCCCGAAGCGTGCGATAGCCGGGCCGCCCGAGCTCGCCGAGGGTCTCCAACGACCAGACGACGTCCTCCACCGTCACCCGCGTCCCGTCCGAAAACCGCGCCTCCGGGCGCAGGCGGAACTCGACCCAGGCGCGGTCCTGCGGAATCTCGACCGTCTCGGCCAGCAGCCCGTAGAGCGCGAAGGGCTCGTCCCAGTTCCGGCCCATCAGCGATTCGACGGTCAGCGTGCGCACCGCCCAGACGGGCCGGCCCTTCACGACGTAGGGATTCAGCGAATCGAATCCGCCCAACTCGCCGAGAATCAGCCGCCCGCCCTCGGGCGCGTCGGGACGGGCGTAGGGCAGATGCGCGAATCCCTCCGGCAAGGCGGGCGCGCCGTGCATCGCAACACCGTGGGCCGGCGCCGCCACGGCGCCGCTACATGCGGCGCCGAGGATCAGCGCCGCCGCCGCCGCCCAGGCCACGGGGCCTCGGAGGCGCCCGCCAAGCCACGGGAAACGCTGTGGCAAGCCCAAGTTCCGCTTGCCTGATCGGGTCTGTCGGTCGTATCCTGTCATCACTGCTCGATAGGTTTCTTGCCTGTATGAAACCTGCCTCAACACTTTGCGCCCCCTTCGGGGGGCGCTTTTTTTTCGCCCTCCCGCCCGCCGCCTCCGAACGTCGACCGCGGCGCGGCTTCGGGCGGTCGATTCCGCTGCGCCGAAATCCTAGGTAGACGCTTCGAGCCTAACATCAGGATGGAGAGCCCCGCACCATGTCCCTTTCCGGCAAGACCGCCGTCGTCACCGGCTCCACCTCCGGCATCGGCCTCGGAATAGCGCGCAGCCTCGCGGCCCGCGGCGCGGACGTCGCGATCAACTCCTTCACCGACAGCGAGGAGGACCACGCGCTCGCCGAGGAGATCGGCAAGGGTCACGGCGTGCGATGCATCTACGTGCAGGCGGACATGGCCGACGCCGAGGCCGCCCGCGCCCTGGTGACCACTGCCGCAGAGAAGCTCGGGAGCGTCGATCTCCTGATCAACAACGCCGGCATCCAGCA
>DATFKM010000456.1:0-2689 GCA_035268645.1 Paracoccaceae bacterium
CTCGCCGTCCTCTTCAAGCTCGACGGCGGCAAGGTCCGCGAAGAGCGCTGGTTCGTCGACACCGAGCAGTGGCGCGCCGCCTTCTGAGGCGTCAGACCCTGAGCTCGCCCGACATCAGCACGACGCCGGCGCCGGCGACGGCGATCCCCTCCGGCGCCGCGGCGGGGCCGATCACCTCGACCTCGGCGCGGCCGGGGCGGCCCATCCAGTCGCCCTGCCCCGCGACGAAGCGCGGGCCCAGCCGCCCCTCGGCCGACAGATACCCGGCGAGGCTGCCGGTGGCCGAGCCGGTGAACGGATCCTCCGCCGGCAGCGGCGGCGGCAGCAGCAGGCGCGAGAACACGTCGCAGCCCGCCTCGCCGCCGATCACCGAAAGGAAAGGCTCCATCACCGCCGCCGCCGGAAGCCCGGTCCCCGCGCGCCAGGCCCGCAGCCGCTCCGGATCCAGCCGCGCCCGGCGCAGCGCCTCGGGCGAGCGCAGCAGCGTCACGCAGAACGGATTGCCGGTGGAGACGATGCGCGGCACGCCGTCCACGTCCTCGGCGGAAAGGCCGAAGATCGCGGCGATCTCCGCGGGATCCTGCGCATCGATGAACTCCGGCCGGCGCTGAACCATGCGCACCGTGACGCGCCCGCCCTCGGCCGTCACCTCGATCGGCAGCACCCCCGCCGGCAGCTCCAGCGTGAAGGCCGCCCGGCCGGAGGAGACGTCGACCGCGCCGCGATGCACCAGCGAGACGGCGGTCGCCACGGTCGGATGCCCCGCCATCGGGATCTCCCGGTCCGCGAGGTAGTAGCGTGCGCCGAAATCCGCCTTGTCCGAGGGCACGACGAAGGCGCATTCCGAGAGCGAGGTCTCCCGCACCAGCGCCATGCGCGTCTCGGGCGGGAGGTCGCCGGCGTCGTGGACCACGGCGCAGGCGTTGCCGGCGAAGGGACGCTCGGCGAAGGCGTCGACCCAGTCGAGGGGGCGGCTCATCCGGCCGCCTCGGCGGCGACCGAGCCGCTCTTCGCGTCCCGGCCCCACGCGGCCCCCGCGCCGCTCACCGCGTCCCGGCCTCGGCGGCGCCCGGGCGGAAATGACCCTGCTTCTTCAGCGCCTCGGCGATCTCCTTGGGCATGTACTGCTCGTCGTGCTTGGCGAGCACCTCCTCGGCCTCGAAAACGCCGCCGATCAGCCGGCCCTCGGCGATGATGCCCTGCCCTTCGCGGAACAGGTCCGGCAGGATGCCCGCGAACTCGACGCGCTGTTCCGCCGCGCCGTCCGTCACCGCGAAGGCGACCGCGCCGCCGTCCAGCCGCTCGACCGAGCCCTCGACCACGAGGCCCCCGACGCGCAACCGCTCGTCCGGACCCGGCGCCCGCTCGACCATCTCGGTCGGCGAGAAGAAGAACACGATGCTGTCCCGCATCCCGACCCCGACGAGCGCCGAGGCCGAGACGAGGAACATCGCCCCGATTCCGATCAGCGCGATCCGCCGCTTCTTGCGCGTCATGTCTCGGTCCGCTCCTTCGTCGGCGGCGCCGTCTCTCCCGGCCGGGGGGCGCGCCCCTTGAGCCGGTCGATGGCCGCGTTGATCTCCGCACCGTAGATGATGACGGCGCCCGACAGGAAGAAGAAGAGCAGCGTCACGATCACGCCCGCAAGAGAGCCATAGGTCGCGGAATAGTCCGGCGCCGCCGCGAGGTACCAGGAGAAGCCGCCCGCGCCCAGCGTCCACAGCGCCAGCGTCGTCAGCACTCCGGGCAGCGCCCGGCGGAAGCCCGGCGGGCGCGTCGGCAGCGTCATGTGCATCAGCGCGAGAAACAGGAACAGCGTCAGCCCCGCGAGCGCGTAGCGCGCGATGCCGATGCCGAACGGCGTCTCGACGCCGAACCAGCCTTCGACGAGCCGGATGATCAGCGGCGCCAGCACCACCGCGAAGCCGAGCACGATCGCCGCGACGGTGCCCACCATCACCACCACCAGCCCGATCAGCCGGCCGAGGATCGCGCTGCGCGGCTTCGGCGCGTAATAGGCGCGGTCGAAGGCTTGGCGAAACGCCTCCACCCCGTTCGAGGCGACGATCAGCGCGCCGAGCGCCGAGACCGTGAGCACGCCCTCGCGTCGGGTCTCGAGCACGTTGCGCAGCGCCGGCTCGATCTCGCTCGCCACCTCCGGGGGCGCGACTTCGAACAGGAGATCGACGAGCGCCTGGATCTCCCCCGGCCCCACGGTCGCGGCCGCGAGGCTGGTGGCGAAGATCAGGAACGGGAACACCGCCAGCAGCGCCGCATAGGCGATGTAGCCCGAAAGCATCCAGCCCTCGTCCTTGGCGAAGGAGGCCGCGGCCGAGCCCGCCACCCGCGTCGCGAACCAGAGCGTGCGCGCGTGGCGGACGATCGCCGGCTCCCGCTCGGCCGCGTCCTCGGCGTCGGCGCCCTCCTCGGCGTCCGGCGCCGCGCTCGCCTCCGCGTCCGTCACGGGAACATCGGCGCCATGCCGAGCCCCGCCGTCTCCGGCAGCCCGAGCATCAGGTTGGCGCACTGCACCGCCTGCCCCGAGGCGCCCTTCACCAGATTGTCCGTCACCGAGACGATGATGGCACGCCCCGTGCGCCGATCCGGGGTCACCCCGATCCGGCACAGGTTGGAGCCGCGGACATGACGCGTCTGCGGCGCCTCGCCCATCGGCCCCACATGCACGAAG
>DATFKM010000457.1:0-2888 GCA_035268645.1 Paracoccaceae bacterium
CCCCCCTGTCTCGCCGACGCCGCGGCGGCGCCCGGCGCGCTCGTGATCTCGGTCATGTCGCTCTCCCGCTCAAAGCCTCAGATCCAGTCCGACAACCGGCCCGGACGCCGTCGGCCGCAGGGGCGTCGCCGCATCGGACCGCGCCTCCGCCGCGAGGGTCGCGTTCGGCTCGGGCCCCGCATCGTCCTCCCGGGCGAAGCCGCCGCGCCCGCCCGTCGACACCTCGACATCGACCCGCCCTTGACCCGTCCCCGCGAGTTCCCGCGCCAGAAGCTCGGCGTGTCGACGCAGAAGGTCCGCCGTCTCGGGACGTTCCGCGATCACGATGGCATGTGCGACGCCCTCGGAGGAGGACAGGGTCACGCGCACCAGACCGAGTTCCGGTGGGTCGAGCCGAAGCTCCACCGAACCGCCCCGCCCGTCGACGGCCGCCGCGATGCGGAGCGCCGCCGCCTCGCCGACCGGCCGGCCTTGGGGCGGAGCGCCGAGGCCGGCCGAAGCCGCCGATGTCGTTTGCGCGGGCGGAGCCGCCGGAGCGCCGAGGTCGGCGCGCAGGGCGCCTGACGCCTCTTCCACCGCCAAGCCCCCTGACGACCCCGGCAGGGTCGGCATCCGTTCCACCTCCGGCGTCACGACCGACGCAACAGGCTTGGCGGCGCCTGCGTCTTCGCCCGGGCCCGTCGGCGAGCGAGCCTCCGGCGTCGCCTCCCCGCCGCCCGGCGGCGCCGGTCGGGCCGACGTCGCCGTGCGGTCGGGCTCCCCGTCTCCCGAGGGGGCCGCGGCTCCGGCTCCGAGCCGCGGGTCAGCAGCCGCGGCGCGCTCGGCGTCCCCGACGACCGGCGAGGGCGTGGCGACGGCCTGGGCCTTCAATTCGGGCGACGCGGCGGCGATCTCGGACCCCGTCGCTGCGGGCGCAGGCGCGGCATCCGTCCTCCGCGGCGTCACGAAGACCTCCGCGACGGCTCGGGCATTACCGGGGCCGGGGACCTCCGTCCCCAGGAACGCCGGCCGCTCTGCGGTGAGCGAAGGCGATCTCTCTCGCGTCGAGCGAATCTCGTTCGCGGGCGGCGGCGGCTCTTCGGCGGCTTCGGGAGGCTGGGCGACAGGCGGCGACCGTTGAGCCCTCCAGCCGTCCCCTGCGAGAGCGCCGCTCCGATCGTCAGCTCGCGACATTGCGGAAAGCGTCTCGGCGAAGGCTCCCGGAGGCGAGGCGTCGACGTGCGTCGGCGCCGTCGATGAAGCGAAGGTCGTCCTCTGACTCGCGCTTGCGGCGTCCGAACGGGCCGAATCGTCGATCATCTGCGGCATCGCGACCCTCGCGCCTTCGGCCGACCCGCGCAGTGCGCCCGGCTCCGCTCCGGAGGAGCCGGAGGCGGGAGCCAGGCCGGACGTCGGGGCGACGTCCGAGTTTGGGAAGGCCGTGCGCCCCGCCTCGAGCGTCGCGGAGGCGAAGCCGCGCCGACGATCGGTCTCAGGACGAACAGGACCGTGGGCGGCGTCGCCTTCCAGCCGCACGTCTTTCCCTTCGCGGAGCGCCTCCTGTTCCGCGAGCGCCGCGAAATCAGGGTCGGCGTGCGGCGTCGCGCCTCTCTCGCCAAGCTTCCGCGCGGAGGGTTCGGGCACGCTCGGCGAAACGGACAGGACCTCGATCATCGCGCGCTCCGGACTCTTTCGGTGGCGATGGGATAACGGGCGAGTCGTTACCGATCGTTTACCGCCCGAGGCGTAACCGTGGCTCATGACAGAGCCCATGCCCTTCCCCCCGCCGGCGCCTGCCACGCGCCGACACCCTGAGGTCCGGCCATCCGAGCCTGACCCCCTTCACCTCGCAGCCGTCGCGTTCGAGGCGGCGTTCCTTGCCGAGATGCTGTCTCACTCGGGCCTCGGCCAAACGCCGACGGGCTTCGGCGGCGGCGCCGGGGAGGAGGCTTTCGGCAGTCTCCTCGTGCGTGAGCAAGCGCGGCTGCTCGCCGAGAGCGGCGTTCTCGGCCTTGCGGACGCGATCAGGGCGTCCCTCGCCGAAGCCGATCTGGAACGGCGGGGAGGCGACGGGTGAGACCGGACCGCGGATGGGATGCGTTGGCGCGGCGCTTGCTCGTGCTGCTCGAAAAAGAGCGACGTCTGATCCGTCGCGGCGATCTTGCGGGTCTGGCGGCGCGGGCGGCCGAGGTCGAAACGGCGCTCGACGTCCTTAGGGCGTCACGCCCTCCGGACACGACCGCCGCCGTCTCACGTTGGGAAACGATACGGACGTCGGCGGAGCGCAACCGGCGTCTGCTCGGCGCCATGACGGAGGCGGCGCAAGCCGTGAAGAGCTCGCTCGCATCGCAGGACGACGCGCGGCGACGACTAGGGTATGATCGTCGCGGCGCTGCGCTTCAGCGAAGCGAAGGGCAGCGCCATCGTCGCGCATGATCGCCCCGGACGGCGCGGACATGCGGCTCCGAGCCGCCCCGGGATCACGGTGAGACCGGACCCTCGAGGAACCGGATCGCATGGACGGGAAGACCGCAGGACGAGCCCGCAACCGGCCGAGTTCGGCGCGCGGGCCGTGCGGATGGTAGAGGACCATCTCGTCGGCCGCGACAGCATGACGGCGTCGGTGCGCCAAATCGGGGGGAAGCCGCGCCGATCCCAGGACGATCTGCGGGTCTGGCACGAGCGGTCCCTGCACGGAGAAGGCTCGCATCGGGGCGCTGGAGCGCGAGTTGCGCCAGGGCGAGCCATCGTCCGCCATCGGTCCGAGGACGGAGGCGAGCGAGATCCCGAACGAGGCCGGCGCGTGTTTCGACCCAATCCCGAAAGCGTGGCCATACGGCTTCGAGCCAAGCCTTAGGCGCTCGATCGCCTGCTCCGCGGATGACCGCTTTCATCGACGCGTCTCGAGG
>DATFKM010000458.1:0-2160 GCA_035268645.1 Paracoccaceae bacterium
CGCGGCGCTGGGCGCGGCGGCCCGGGCGGCCGAGGCCGGCCTCGCCGCGATGCGCGAGGGGCTGCGCCGGGCGGCGACGCGCGAGGCGACGCTGGAGGCGGCCTTGGCGGCGGAAGGCCGCGCTCGACTGCGGCGTCTTGCCGCGCTTCGCGCGGCGGAGACGGCGCCGGCGGCGGCCTGGGGCGCGCGGGAGGCGGCGCTCGCGACGGCGAGGAGGGCGGGCGTGCAGCGGGCGGGCGTCACGGCTGCGGCGGAGCGCGGAGCGGACCTGGCGCGGCGGCTCGGCGAGGCGCGGCGGCGGCGGGCGCGCCAGGGCGCTGCGCGGGCGGCGCTGCGCGGCGCGCTGGCGGCCTTGCAGGCGGCGCGGGCGGAGCTCGCGACGGGCGGTCCGGGCGCGGCGCCGCTGCCTCGGATCGTCACGGCCGAGGCGGCGCTGGCGGAGTTCGTGGACGCCGCCGGCGGCGCGCCTCCCGCGCGGTTGCCGCGACCGCGCCCGCCGGCCCCGGGCACGCTGACGTCGCCGCTGGAGGGGGGGCGTCCGGTCTCCCGCTTCGGGGCGCCGGATACGCTCGGCCAGCCGACGCCGGGCCTGCGCCTCGCCGCGCGGGCGCCGGCGACGGTGCGCGCGCCGACGACCGCGTCCGTCCGCTTCGCCGGGCCCCTCGCGGGGTTCGGGACGGTGGCGATCCTCGAGCTCGGGCCCGGGCGTCTCCTGACGCTGGCGGGGCTCGACGCGCTCGCCGTCGAGGCGGGAGAGACGGTCCGCGAGGGCGCGGTGATCGGCCATCTCGGCGTCACGGTGTCGGGCGCGGCGGAATTTCCGGTTGAAGCGCCCGGTCCGGAGGGGGCAGGTTCGTCCGCGATCCTATATGCAGAGACGCGCGAGGGCGGCAGACCCGTCGACCCCCGCGGCTGGTTCGAGTTCCAGGGAAAGGCCGGCAGTCCATGAAGAAGCTCATCGTCGCCGCGATCGGGGGCGCGTTTGCCGGGGTTCTGGCGACGGCGCCGATCGTCGCGCCGCTGTCCGCGCAGGAATCCGATGCGCAGACGACCTACGAATACCTCGACCTTTTCGGAGACATCTTCGAGCGCGTTCGCTCGGCCTATGTCGAGGACGTGGACGAGAAGAGGCTGATCGAGAGCGCCATCAACGGCATGCTCACCAGCCTCGATCCGCATTCCTCCTACCTCGCGCCCGAGGCCTTCGACGACATGCGCGTGCAGACGCGCGGGGAGTTCGGCGGCCTCGGCATCGAGGTCACGATGGAGAACGGCTTCGTGAAGGTCGTCTCGCCCATCGACGAGACGCCGGCGGCGGAGGCCGGGATCGAGGCGAACGACTACATCACCCATATCGACGGGGAGAGCGTGCTCGGCCTGACGCTGGCCGAAGCGGTGGACATGATGCGCGGGCCGGTCGGCTCCGACATCGTGATCACGGTGGTGCGCGAGGAGGCGGAGGAGCCCTTCGACGTCACCATCACCCGCGCCAACATCAAGATCCAGGCGGCGCGGGTCCGCGCCGAGGGCGACGTCGGCATCCTGCGCGTGACCAGCTTCACCGAGCAGACGCAGGCGAACCTCGAGGCCGGGATCGAGCGCCTCAAGGAGGAGATGGGCGGCGCCGAGAACGTCCGCGGCTGGATCCTCGACCTGCGCAACAATCCGGGCGGTCTGCTGAGCCAGGCGGTGGCGGTCTCCGACGCCTTCCTCGAGGAGGGCGAGATCGTCTCGACCCGGGGCCGGGACGGCGAGGATTCCGAACGCTACAACGCCGAGCCTGGCGACCTCGCGGACGGCAAGCCGATCGTGGTGCTGATCAACGAGGGCTCCGCCTCGGCCTCGGAGATCGTGGCGGGCGCCCTGCAGGATCACCGCCGCGCGATCGTCGTGGGCGCCAAGAGCTTCGGCAAGGGCTCGGTCCAGACGATCATGCCGCTGTCGGGCAAGGGCGCCATCCGGCTGACCACGGCGCGCTACTACACGCCTTCCGGCCGCTCGATCCAGGCGCTGGGCATCGAGCCCGACATCCTGATCGAGCAGCGCCGGCTGGAGACGAACGGCGAGGAGGAGGACGACGCCGCCGCGCGCCGCCGCTCCGAGGCCGATCTGCGCGGGGCGCTGAGCCAGTCGCTGAGCGAGGACGAGCGCGAGCAGATC
>DATFKM010000459.1:0-4796 GCA_035268645.1 Paracoccaceae bacterium
AACGCCGCCGCCGCCGCCCGCGCGCCGAGGCGCGCGAGGGCGGGGCTCGCGGGATCGGGCAGCGGCGGGACGGGGCCGAAGCCCGCGCCGCCGCCGCGCATCCGGCCGCCGGGCGCGGCCTGCGGCTGCGCCGGGGCTCGCCCCGTCTTCCCGCTCGCGTCCCGCACGGGCCGTCAGGCGCCCTGCACGCGCGCCCACCAGTCCTGGTAGGCTCGCAGATGGGTCGGGAACACGTTCTGCCAGCTGTTGCCGGGCACGGCGTAGCGGGCGCGCTTGCGCTCGATGCGGTTCTCGATGGTGGCCTTCTGCTCGGGCGTGAAGTCGGGATCGTCGGCGATCTCCTCCTCGATGCCGGTCATCTGCGGACCGAAGCCGAAGGTGAGCAGGGTGCGCGCGCCGAACCAGGGCGAGAGGTAGAGGTTCATCAGCTTGTAGAAGGCGTCCTCCTGCCCGCGGGCGACGCCGCCCTCGGTCAGCATCCAGATGTTGTTCCAGGTCTGGTGGCCTTCCTTCATCGTGCCGTAGCGGATGTCCTTCTCGGCCTTGTTCATGGCGACGATCTGCACCGGCTCCCAGCAGGAGGAGACCAGCACCTCCTCGGAGGCGAGGAGGTCGACGCCGTTCTGGAAGCCGTCCCAGAAGGTGCGGAAGTGGCCCTTCCGCTTCAGGTCGATCAGGAATTCGGCGACGCCCTTCACCTCCTCGGGGGTCATGTCCGAGGGGTTCTCGATGTCCTGCTTGCCGGACTGCTTGAGATAGATCGCCGTGTTCGTCAGCGTCGGGCCGAAATCGTTCTGCATCGCGGCGCGGCCGCGGAACTGCTCGTCGAACAGGGCCTCCCAGCTGGTCAGCTCCTCGCCGATCACCGAGTTGTTGAAGGCGAGGCTGTCGGCGTTGGAGATGTAGGGGACGGCCACCACCTCGCCCTCGTGGCGGATGGTGTCGTAGGCCTGCCCGCCCTCGTCGTAGAGCGAGAGGAGGCGGCCCCAGTTCTCGATGCGCGAGGTGTCCACGGGGACGATGGCGCCCTGGGAGGCCAGCGCGTCCTCCATGCCGCCGCCGTTGTCGGTGAGGGCGTCGTAGAGGCGGTCTCCGTCGCCGACGATCATCTTCTGGATCGCCTGGTCGGCCGAGCCGGACTTGGCGTTGTAGGCGATCTCGATCCCGGCCTCGGCGGCCATGTCGGACCAGTCCTTGCCGCCGGAGCCGGGCTGGGCGCCGACCTTGGCGACGCCGATGGTCCAGATCGAGAGCGGGCCGGACTGGGCGCGGGCGGCGCCCGGCAGCGCGGAAGCCGCGGCGAGCGCGGCGGCGGTCTGCATCAGTCCGCGGCGAGTGAGGCGTGCGGTCATCGTCGGGCTCCCTGTCGAGGGGCGGGGCCGGCTGTTTCCGTCGCCCGGGGCGGCGATCTCGGCTCGCCCGGCGCGCGGGACGCGCCGCCGGTCCCTTCGCCGCGCGTCCGATCGGGATGATAGCCGTCCCGCGCGGAATTAAAACACTTGTCCGGACAATTTCCGGACCGAAGCCGGCAGGGGCGGCGCGGCGCTTGCCGGGCGCGACCGCGGGTGCGACGGTCCGCCCGGCGCGAGGCTGACGGAGGATGGCGGCGCGATGACCTGGGATCAGGGGGCGCTGTCCGCGCTTCTGGCGGTGATGATCGCGGTTTTCGCGAGCGGGCGGGTGCGCCACGACCTCGTGGCGCTCGGTGCGCTGCTCGGGGCCGTGGCGCTGGGGCTGGTGCCGATGGACGGGGCCTTCGACGGCTTCGGGCACCCGGCCGTGATCACGGTCGCCTGCGTCCTGATCCTCTCGCGCGGCCTGCAGGTCTCGGGCGCGGTGGACTGGCTGGCGCGTCGGGTGCTTCCCGACGAGGCGCGGCCTACGACGATGATCTTCGGGCTGTCGGGCCTCGGCGCGCTGCTCTCGGGCTTCATGAACAACGTCGGCGCGCTGGCCCTGCTGATGCCGGTGGCGCTGAAGGCGGCGGCTCGGATCGATCTGCCGGCGGGGCGGGTGCTGATGCCGCTCGCCTTCGGCACGATCCTCGGGGGGATGGTGACGCTGGTGGGCACGCCGCCGAACCTGATCGTCTCGGGCATCCGGCGCGACTCCCTCGGCGAGGGTTTCGCGATGTTCGACTTCGCGCCGGTGGGCGGCGCCGTGGCGCTGACGGGGCTGGCCTTCGTCGCGTTTCTGGGCTGGCGGCTGGTGCCGAGGCGCGAGCCGGCAGGCGCGCAGGGCTTCGACGCCGGCGCCTACCTGACGGAGGCGGAGGTGCCGGAGGACTCCCCCGCGATCGACATGCGGCTGTTCGAGGCGGAGAAGGCGCTGGATTCCGCCGGGGCCTCGGTGATCGGGCTGGTGCGGCGCGACGTGCGGCTCAACGCGCCCGGGGGCGGCACGCGGCTGCGCGCCGGCGACGTGCTGCTGCTGGAGGTCGAGCCAGACGATCTGGGCGAGGCGCTGGCCTCGCTCTCGCTGACCCTCTCGCCCGCCGGGGACCCCGACGACCTCGAGGAGGCCGAGGAGGCCGCGGAGGTGGAGCGCAGGGCGCGCGGGCAAGGCGACGGGGCGGATGACGACGGGACGGAGGACGACGACGCGGAGGCGGACGACGCGAAGGCCGACGAGGACGCCGACCGGCCGGGCCGCGAACTCGAGGCGCAGGAGGCGGTGGCCGAGGCCAAGCGCCGCGCCGAGGCCGAAGACGGAAAGGCCGATCCCGAGTCGGAAGGCCTCCGCGCGCGGAGCGACGAGACGCTGGCCGAGAAGGCCGCCGGGGCCGAGGCCGTGCGCGAGGAGTTCGGCGAGGCGGAGGTGACCGGCGACACCCGCCGGGGCCGCGCGCTCGAAGCGCTCGAGATCGCGGAGTTCGTGGTCGGCGTCGGCTCGCCGCTGATCGGGCGCACGGCGCGCGGCATGGACCTGCGCGCGCGGCGGCGGGTGAACCTGCTCGCCCTCTCGCGCGAGGGGGGGCGGCGGGTCGGCCGGCTCGGCGCCACGGAGTTCCGCGCCGGCGACGTGCTGCTGCTTCAGGGCGCCGAGGAGGCGCTGGCCGAGTTCGGCAACGATCTGCGCTGCCTGCCGCTGGCCGAGCGCGAGGTCTCGCTGCCGGACCGGCGGCGGATGCTGATGGCGGTGGGGGTGCTCGGCCTCGCGGTGGCGGTCGCGGCGACGGGCATCGCACAGCCGGCGGTGGCCTTCGCGGGCGGCGTGCTGGCGGCGGCGGCGACCAGGGTCGTTCCGGTGCGCCAGCTCTACGACGCGGTCGACTGGCCGGTGATCGTGCTGCTGGCCTGTCTGCTGCCGGTGGCCGGCGCCATGGAGGAGACCGGCGCGGCGGCGCTCGCGGCCGAGACGCTGGTGCGGGGCATCGGCGAAGGCTCGCCGCTGCTGGCGCTGACCCTGATGCTGGTGCTGACCATGACGCTGTCGGACGTGATGAACAACGCGGCGACGGTGGCGGTGATGGCGCCGATCGCGCTCACCTCGGCCGAGACGCTGGGCTCGAACCCCGACACCTTCCTGATGGCGGTGGCGATCGGCGGCTCCTGCGCCTTCCTGACGCCGGTGGGGCATCAGAACAACACGCTGATCCTCGGCCCGGGGGGCTTCCGGTTCGCGGACTACTGGCCGCTCGGACTGCCGATGGAGGTGCTGGTGGTCGTGGTGGCGGTGCCGATGCTGGCGCTGGTCTGGGGGATCTGAGCCCGCGCCCGAGGCCGGCGCGATCCGAGCTCGGACGCGGGCCGACCTCAGGCCCGGGCCGCGACGCGGATCATGTCCGCCGCCTTCTCGGCGATCATCACCACAGGCGAGTTGGTGTTGCCCGAGGTGATGCGCGGCATCGCCGAGGCGTCGACGACGCGCAGCCCCTCGACGCCGCGAAGCCGCAGCTCCGGGTCGAGCGGCGCCGCGGGGTCCGCGCCCATGCGGCAGGTGCCGACCGGGTGGAAGATGGTCGTGCCGATGTCCCCGGCCGCCTTCGCGAGCTCGGCGTCGGTGCGGAGCTCCGCGCCGGGCTTGAACTCCTCGGGCCGGTAACGGGCGAAGGGGGCCTGCGCGGCGATCTCCCGCGTGCGGCGGATGGCGCGCGCGGCGACGCGGCGGTCGCCCTCGGTCGAGAGGTAGTTCGGGGCGATGACCGGGTGGTCGCGCGGGTCGGACGATGCGATCTCGACCCGGCCTCGGCTTTCGGGACGCAGATGGCAGACCGAGGCGGTGATCGCCGGGAACGGATGCAGCGGCTGGCCGAACGCCTCGAGCGAGAGCGGCTGCACGTGCCATTCGAGGTCGGGCGTGGCGACGTCCGGGGAGCTGCGGTCGAAGGCGCAGAGCTGGGAGGGCGCCATCGACATCGGCCCGCTGCGGAACAGCGCGTATTCCGCGGCGATCTTCGCCTTGCCGAGCAGGGTCGCGGCCATGGTGTTGAGCGTCGGCGCGCCCTCGACCTTGAAGGCGCAGCGGAGCTGCAGATGGTCCTGAAGGTTGCGGCCGATCTCCGGCGCCTCGTGCACGGTCTCGACGCCGTGCGACTGCAGGAGGTCGCCGGGCCCGATGCCGGAGAGCTGGAGGATCTGCGGCGTGCCGATCGAGCCCGCGGTCAGCAGGGTCTCGGCGCGGGCCCGGATCTCTCGCCCGTCGATCAGCCGCACGCCGACGGCGCGACGGCCCTCGAGGATCAGCGAGGCGGTCTGGGCGTGCGTCTTGACGTGGAGGTTCGGGCGCTTTCGGACGGGCTTCAGGAAGCCCTTGGCGGCGCTCCAGCGCCAGCCCGAGCGCTGGTTGACCTCGAA
>DATFKM010000460.1:0-11740 GCA_035268645.1 Paracoccaceae bacterium
CGGCGGCCGCGAGCGTGATGGATGTTCTTGAGCGCATGCGGCAGGCTCGCATGCACCACGCCGATACGGAATCCCCGACCCGGACTCTTCCGTCTCGGTCAGACCACCAGTGCTGCAGATCGCCGGCTTCCTGCGCGTGCTGCGGGCCGAACGCCAGGGCGAGCGGACCGTCGCGCCGGGCGCGGCGTGACGCGAGGTCTCTCCGCGGCCCTGCTCGCGCTCGCGCTCGCCGGCTGCGCGGCGCCCTCGGTCTCCGTCGGCTCCAAGCCCTTCGTCGAGAACCGGATCCTCGCGGAGATGCTCGTGCGCCTGCTGCGCCGCGCCGGCCTGCGGGTGCAGCGCCGCTTCCCGACCGGCGACACCGAGGAGAACTTCGCCTCGCTCCGCGCCGGGGCGATCGACGTCCATCCCCAATGCGTCGGCGCCGCGCTCGGCCTGCTCGGCCCGCCCCCGATCACCGATCGTGCCGCCGCCTCGGCGGAGGTGCAGGCCACCTTCCAGCCAGGAGACATGAGCTTTCTTCCGCCCCTCGGGTATCGGTCGCGCCATGCGGTGCTGGTCACCGCCGAGACCGCCGCGACGCTCGGGCTCGCGACGGTGGAGGACCTCGTCGCGCATGCACCCGGCCTCCGCCTCCGCGTCACGGAGGTCTGCGCCCGGCGCCCGCGCGACGGCCTCGGGCCTTTCCCCGACCGCTTCGGCCTCGCCTTCGCCGCGATCGAGACCGTCGAGGGCGCGGAGCGCGCGCCCCTCTACGACGGTCTGATGCGGGGGGCTCGACGTCGCGATCGGCCATGCCACCGACCCGCAGCCGCGCGACTGCGGCCTTGTGGCGCTCGAGGCCCGGACGCCGTTCCTTCCGCCTTGCGACGCCGCGCCGCTCGTCGGCCGCGGTGCGCTCGACCGGGCGCCGGCGATCCGCGACGCCCTCGGCCGCCTCGTGGGCCGACTCGATCCGGAGACCATGCGCGGGCTGATCGAGGCGGTGGAGAGCCGGGGCTTCTCCCCGGCCGAGGTCGCGGCCGAGGCGCTCTCGGATCTCGACCTGATCGAGGGCGGCGCGCTCGAGCCGCGCCCGTCGCTGCGCATCGCCGCCGGCATGGGCGCCCTGGGCGGAAGCGAGGCGAACCGCGCGCTCCGCGCCGTGCGTCGCGCCCTGCCCCGCCGCGGCGTCGCCTGTGTCGAGACGCCCCGAGCGGCGAACGCGATCCGCACCCGCGCCGCCCGCCTCGCCCTGGCGCCCGTGATCGACGCCTTCCGCCTGCGTGAGGGCGTGGCCGAGACCGATCCTGAGTTCGAGGCCGTCGCCGCCGTGGGCTCCACCCTCGTGCATGCGCTGCGGGCGGCGGACGCGGCGGGCGGTCTCGCGTCGACCGAGCGCATCGTGACCGGTCCCTAAGGCTCGGCGTCCCACAAGACGGCGCAAGCCTACGCGGGGAGCCGCATGGCGCCGCCGCGCCTCTCGCCCCGCGCGGACGTCGCGATCGCGGCGGCCGCCCTCGCGGCGGGCGAGGCCGACGCCATGATCGCCCTCGACCGGCCGGTCGTCGCCGGCGCCCTCGCCGCCCATCCCGAACTCCGCCTCGTCGAGTTCGCAGGCTGGTGGCGCAGCGCCGCCCGCCTCGCGTCGCCCTTCTTCCGCGACGCGACGATCCGGGCCGAAGCCCATTCCGACCGCGGGCGCGAGGTCGCGACGTCGGCCATGCAGCGGGTGCTGATCCGGCCCGCTCCGCCACGCCGAAGCGTGATCGGGCGACGGGGCCCGGGCGTCCACACCGAGGACCGCTTTCCCCTCACCGACGAGACCGTCCTCGTGATCGACGCAGAACCCGGTCCCCATCCCACGGTTTGTCCGGACCTGCGTCGCGCGGCCGCGCACGCGACCGAGATCCGCGGAATCGGCGACCGGCTCAATCCCCATCCGGACCGCGCCGTGATCTCTCTCGCGATCCTCGCCTTCGTCGCCTCGGCCGGCTGGCCGCTTTCGCGCGAGCGGTCCCGAGGAGACGGCCACGCGGCGCCGCGCCCGTCTCGAAAAACCGCGGCCCGGGCCCGACGGTCCGGCGTCAAGCGGGGCGTGGCGACGCGGTGCGACGGTTCGCGCGGCAGGGCGTCCGGTCCGGCCCGGGCGGGGCCGCGTAGTCTTCATGATGACGGGACAAGCCGACCGGAGCCAAGGAGGAGTCGCTTACGCCATGCCCATGCCACTGAACGAGATCCGCCGTCTGCATCGCCGCCCCGCCCGCCTCTGGCGTCTCGGGCGCCGTCTGGCGCCGGCGGCGACCGCCCTCCTTCTCGCCTGCGGGGCGGTGTTCGGACTGCTCGCGCCGCTGCTCGAGAGCGCCGGCAACGCGCGCGTCTGGACCTTCGCCTACATTCCCGTGCTCGCGGCGCCGATGCTCGGCATGATCGTCTGGCTGGCGCTGTTCAGTGCGGTCGGGAAGCCGACGCCGCGCAGGGCGCCGGCGATGGCGGACGAGGCGGCCACGAGACGGCCGCGCCGACCGGCGGGCCATTGACGCGGGGCAGTTCGGCGACATGCGTTGCGCCGGACGATCGGCGAACGGTAGGGATGGGACATGCGGCGGCCCACGAAACGGCTCATCCTGACGGCGGCGGCGCTGCCGGCGCTGGCCCTCGCGGCCTTCGCGGGATGGTCGGCGCTGCGGCCGGCGCCGGAGCCTCCGGCTGCGGCCGGGGCCGATTGGGGCGACGCCCTCTCGGCCTTGCGAAGCGACGCGGCGTTCAGGCCGCTTCCGCCCGACTGGAGCCTTTCGCTGCCGGCCGATCACGGCGCCCACCCCGCGGCCCCGGCGGAAAGCTGGGCCCTGACGGCGCACCTGACCGACGAGGCCGAAAGCCCTTTGGGCCTTCAGGTCGTCCTCTCGCGGTACGCCCTCGCGCCGGGCGGCGCCGCGCCCGACGCATCGCCGTGGAGGCCGCGTGCGCTCCACCGCGGGCACGTCACGCTGACGGAGGCCGCCCACGGCGCGTCGGAGGAGGAGGAGCGCTTCAGCCGCGGCGCGCTCGGCGCGGCGGGTCATGATCCCGCGGCCGGCGCCATCGTGCTCGATCACTGGCGGCTGGACCTGCCGCGATCGAAGGGGACGGACACGCTCTCGCTGTCGGCGACCGTGGGCGCGGCGGCGGTCTCGCTGCGGCTTACGCCCGTCAAGCCGCCGTTGAGCGCGGGGCCAGGAGCCGGGCCGTTCCGGGGCTATGCGGTCACGCGAATGCTGGCGGCCGGGACCGTGGTCCGAGACGGCGTCGCGCGACGGGTCTCCGGTCTCGCCTGGCTGGATCACCTCTGGGGGGACCTGCCCCCCCCCGGCGGGCCGGTGGTGTGGGATCGCCTGCAGCTGCATCTGAGCGACGGCTCGGACGTCTCGGCGACCCGCCGGCGACGGCGCGACGGCGGCGGGACGCCGGCCGTCGACGGGTTCGTCGTCGGTCCCGGGGGCGAGGCGCGCGGCCTCGACGCCGCGCGGATGACCGCCGTCGGCTCCGCCTGGACGCCGCCGGGCGACGGAGCGGGCTACCCCCTCGACTGGCGGTTGGACGGGGATGCGCTCGACCTCCGCATCGCGCCGGCCGTGACCGATCAACGCCGCGCCTTCGCCGAGCCGGTGTGGAGCGGATTGGTGCGGGCCGAAGGCCGGGCCGGGGGTGCGCCGGTCTCCGGCGTCGGAACGCTCAACCTGACGGGATACGAATCGCGATGAGGCGACTGCACCCGAACGCCCAGCGGATCGCCGGCGCCCTTCTGCTGACCCTCGCGGCGGCCGTGACGGCCGGATGCGACGACGATACCGGCGGAGCGGGCTCCGACCGCTTCCGCTCCGAGGTCGGCGTGGTGCAAGAGACGCCGCAGCGCCCGGGCGATCCCGCGGCCGGCTACGACGCCCTGGTCAACGCGCCCTATGTCGGCTGCGGGCTGCCCTACGACGCCTGGCGGCGGCTCAATCCCGAGACGGACCCGGCGGATCTTCTCCCCGGCCGGCGGGGGCGCAACGCCGAACTGCCCTACGCCGCGACGGCGCACGTGAACCGGGACGGCGTGGAGGTCGTCTCCTCCAACTGTCTCGTCTGCCATGCCGCGCGGATCGAAGGAGAGCTGATCGTGGGGCTCGGCAACGAGTTCCTCGACTTCACCGAGGACGCGCGGCGCGCCGCGACCTCCGCCGGCGCCTATGTGCGAGGCGAGGCGGAGACCGCGGCGTGGCGGCATTGGGCGGACCGGATCGACGGCGTCGCGCCCCATATACGGACCGCGACGGTGGGCGCGAACCCGGCGACCAATCTGACCTGGGCGCTGATGAGCCGGCTCGATCCCGAGACCCTGGAGTGGTCCGAGACGCCGCTGATCGACCCGCCGCCGACCGAGCCGCTGCCGGTCAGCGTGCCGCCGTGGTGGCGGATGAGCAAGAAGAACGCGATGTTCTACACCACCATCGGGCGAGGCGATCACGCGCGTTTCATGATGCTGGCCTCGCTGCTCTGCGTGAATTCGGTGGAGGAAGTGGAGGCGATCGACGAATACGCGCCGGACATCCGCGCCTACATCGCCTCGCTCGAGGCGCCGGCGTATCCCCGTCCCATCGACGCGGTGCTGGCCGAGGAGGGGCGCGCGGTGTTCGAGAAGGGCTGCAGCGGCTGCCACGGCAGCTACGGGGAGGCGCCGAGCTACCCGAACAAGCTGATCGCGCTGGAGAAGGTCGGGACGGATCCCGAATACGCCCTCGCCGCGACGGACGGACGGCGGGACCGGTTCTACGAGTGGGTCGCCGAATCGTGGTTCGGAAGCACCGTCGAGACCGCGCCGGCCGCCGGCTACATCGCGCCGCCGCTCGACGGGGTCTGGGCCACGGCGCCCTATCTGCACAACGGCGCGGTGCCCGACATCGCGCTCCTGCTGGACAGCGAGCGCCGCCCGCGGTTCTGGCGGCATCGGAGCGGGCCGCGGGAGTACGATCCGGAGACGCTGGGCTGGCGCTACGAGCGGCTCGAGGCCGCCGAGGTCGAGGCCGCGTCGCCCGAGGAGCGGGCGCGGATCCACGACACCACGCGGCTCGGATACGGCGCCGGGGGGCATCGCTACGGCGATCTGCTCTCGGAGGCGCAGCGGCGGGCGTTGATCGAGTATCTGAAGACGCTCTGAGGGGCGCGGCGGCGTCGGCCTTCCGTGCGGCGGATGTCGGCCTTTCGTACCGACGTCGTCGGACGTTCGTGCGCACGGCGTGTGCCTTTCGTCAGCCTTCGGGGCCGACCGCGTCGGCCTTCGGTCGGCCCCGCGTCGGGCGTTCGTGCCGACCCGGCGCCGACATGGCGCCGACGTCGTCGGTCGACATGGCGCCGACGTCGTCGGCCGGCGGCCGCGCGCCGCGGCGGGACTCCTCCGAGCATCTCACGAAAAGATGAACCGGGCGCTTCCGACCGGGCCGAGGCCGGCCTCGCGGCCGTCCCGACGTCCGGCGCGCGCCCGGCGGGACGCGCGCCGCGCCGCGTCGCCTGGTTCAGGCCGGGACGGCGTGGCCGGCGAAGGCCTCGTCGATCTCGGTGCCGGCGACGTGGTTGGTGTAGTTCGAGTAGGTCTTCACGCCGATCGCCAGGATGATGCCGAGGACGTGCCTCGACTCGTAGCCCGCGGAGAGGAACGCCTCGACGTCGGCCTTGGCGGGCTCGCCCCGGCTCTCGACCATGCGACGGGTGAACTTGGCGAGCGCGTCCAGCTTGGCGTCGGGCAGCGAACGTCCGTCGCGCAGCGCGGCGAGGCTGTCGGCCGGCACCTTGGAGACCTTCTCGGCGAGCATCGAATGCGCCGCCGCGCAGTAGTCGCAGCCGTTCTCCAGGCTGACGGAGAGGAACACGACCTCCTGCTCGGGCGGGGTGAAGCCGGCGCCTTCGCGGAAGCCCTGATAGGCCGACATGTAGGCCTCCAGCAGCTCCGGCAGGTGGCCCATGTTGCCGTACATGTTGGGCACGAAGCCGAGCTTGGACTTCGCGGCCTCCAGCTTCTCGCGGGCCTTCGGCTCGGCCGTCTCGGGCGTGAGGGGGGCGAGGTCGAGGACGGGATCGGCGCTCATCGCAAGTCTCCTTGATCCGAATGGAACGCTCGTTTCATAATACGTGTCGACGCAGCGGGCCAAGGGCTTTTCGGAATGATCGGTTCAAATGAGCGCGAGGCGGCCGCCCCGAGACCGCGGGGACGGCCGCGCCTCCGGCCGCTGGAGCCGGCGCTGGAGGCCGCGATGGGCGTGTTCTGGCGGCACGGCTACGAGGGCGCCTCCGTCGAGACGCTGTCGCGCGAGACGGGACTGAACCGCTCCAGCCTCTATGGCGTCTGGGGCGACAAGCGCGGTCTGTTCCTCGCGGCGCTGGAGCGCTACGCGCAGACGCGGCTCGCCCCGCTCGCGGCGGCGCTGGAGGGGGGCGGAACGCTGGCGGCGGACCTCGCGGCCTTCTTCGAGGCGGTGGCGGACCTCGCCGTCGCGGAGCGGCGCGCCGGGGGCTGCCTGATCTCCTGCGCGCTTGCCGACGCGGCGGGGAGCGACGCGGACCTGCGGGCCGAGCTGCGCCGGCGCTTCGACGCGATGGAGGCGCGCCTGCTCGCGCGGCTGAGCCGCGAGAGGACGGAGCGCCCCGAGGCGACCGCCGGCCGCGAGCCGCCGGAGGCCCTGGCCGGCGTGCTGGCCGCGACCGCGCGCGGAATGATGCTTCGCGCGCGGGCGGGCGCGGAGCGCGCCGAGATCGCCGAGGTGGGCGCGGCCGCGGCGCGGCTGGTCGCCGGGGCCGCGACCGGGGACCGGGGGACGGAGACGACGGGCGGCGGCGCGTCGCGAGGGCCGGCCTGATGAGCGGCGACGGCCCGAGCCGGCGGGCGGCGCTGCTCGGCGCGCTGGCGCTGGCCGGGTGCGGGGCCTCGCCGCGGACGCCGGACGTCGCCAGCCTCTATCGCTTCGCCGGCCGTCTCGACGCCGAGGAGCGCCGGCCGATCGTGGCCATCCCCGGCCTGATGGGCTCGCGCCTCAGGGTCGGCGCCGACGGGCCCTTCGCCTGGGGCGGGCCGCGGCGCCTCTCGGCCGACGTCTCGGACGCGGAGGGGCTGCGGCGCCTCGCGCTGCCGATCGGGCGGGGGCCGGAGCCGCTCTCGGCGCTGAGCGACGATCTGCGCCCCGCCGGCGTGATGCGCGAGGCCAACGCGCTGCTGCCCTTCGGCGCCGTGCAGCAGCAGGTCTATGCCGGGCTGATCGAGGTGCTGCGCAACGGCGGCTACGGCTTCGCCGACGCGCCGCGGCGCGCGGGCGGGACGGACGCGGCGGTGGCGGCGGAGGCCTTCGAGTTCGCCTACGACTGGCGGCGCGGCATCGTCGCGGGGGCTAAGGCGCTCGACGCCTTCGTGGCGCGGAAGACCGAGGAGATCCTGGCGGCGCGCAAGGCCCGCGACGGCCGCGCGCCGGCGCCCGAGGCGCTTCGCTTCGATTTCGTGGCGCATTCGCTGGGCGCGCTCGTGCTGCGCTGGTGGCTGATGTACGGCGCCGCCGATCCGCCCGAGGACGGCCCGCCGCCCGAGCCGGACTGGATCGGCGCGCGGCGCACGGCCTGCGCCATCTTCGTCGGCCCGCCGAACCTCGGCTCGATCGGCGCGTTCCGGAGCCTCCTGGAGGGGCGCCGCCCCGGAGGGCCGTTCACGCCGCATTATCCGCCGGGGCTGCTGGGCACCTACCCCTCGATCTACCAGCTGATGCCGCGGGACCGGCACGGGCGCGTGAGCGTCGGGACCGCGGAGGGGCCGTCTCCGGGCTCGCTCTACGACGTCGAGACCTGGGCCGAGGGCGGCTGGGGGCTGCTGGATCCGGCCGAGGACGGGCGCCTCTCGCGGCTGATGCCGGAGGCGCGGGGCCGGGCCGAGCGGGAGCGGCGGGCGCGGGCGCATCTGGCCAAGTGCCTCGCGGCGGCGCGGCGGGTGCATCAGGGGCTCGACCGGCGGGGGGCGCCGGGCTTCGCGGATCTGTTCCTGGTGGTGGGCACCGGCCTCGACACGCCGGCGGCGATGGTGCTGGACGAGGCCGGCGGGCGCCCGCGGCGGCTGCTGGACGAGGAGGGCGACGGCGTGGTGCTGCGCGCCAGCGCCCTGATGGACGAGAGCCAGGGCGAGGGGCCCTCCGACGCGCCGCGGCGGCCGGTGGGCTACCGCACGGTGCTGCTGCTGCCGGGCGAGCACGTCGAGCTGACGCGCAACCCGGTGTTCGCGGACAACCTGCTGTTCTGGCTGCTCGGCTCGCCGCTCGCGACCCAGTCGGGGGGCGAGGCGTCGGTCGCGACGGCGGAGGCCGCCGCCGCGCGGCGCCGGGGCGGGGCGGAGGGCGGCCCCTGATACCAAGGCGCGATGAGTGGAACTCATCGCGCCTTGGCCTCGGCCGAACGGCCAGCGCGCGAAAGCGCGGCGCCAGATGATCGCGATGAGTCGCGATCATCTGGCCAAGGTATGAGGCCGGGCTAGGCGGCGCTCGGCGCGGGGGCGCCCGCGATCTCCCGCAGGCGGCGGCGGGCGTAGCCGTCGCGCCCGGCGCGGCCGGCGTCGCGGGCGGCGAGGGCGCCGGCGGCGAGGTCCGGGCGCCCGGCGGCGAGCGCGGCGGAGACCGAGAGCCAGCGGAAGACGTCGCGCTGGGCGTGGCTGCCGCCGATCCGCGCGAGGCCGGGCGCGGCCTCGGCGAGGCGGAGCGCGGCGGCTTCGGGCGCGTGCCGGGCGAGGGCGGCGAGGCCGGCGGCGGCCTCGGCCCCGCCGGCGCGGGCGGCGGCGGCGACGTCGTCCTCGCCGGGTCGGCGGGCGTCCGCGGCGATGCGCGCGGCGAGGCGGTCGGCCGCGGCGCGCCGGCCGGCGCCGACCAGGGCCATCAGGTAGTGCAGATCGGCGAAGAGGGCGCAGGCGTCCGTGGCGCGGCGCTCGGCGATGTCGGCGAGCTCCTCCCAGCGCGCACCGACGGCGACGCCTTCCGCCTCGAGCCGCGCGAGCAGCGAGGCGGCGTTGGCGACGTCGCGGAAGTCGTCGGTGGGCTGCGCGCGCACCCGCGCGTCGTGGAGCGCCAGCGCCCCCTCGACGTCGCCGAGATCGAGCCGGAACAGCGCCACGTGCCAGTGGATGTGGAAGGCGAAGTTGTTGCACCCGGCCCAGCCGGCGTCCCGCCCTTCGATCCAGGCGAGGCCGTCGGCGGCGCGGGCGGTCATCTCGTGCACGTGCAGGACGGCGTGCAGGCCCCAGGCGTCGTCGGGGCGTTCGGCGACGGCGGCGCGGCCGAGGCGCTCGGCCTCGGCGTAGGCGCCGGTCTCCTCCAGCGCGAAGGCGTGGCAGCCGCGGAGGAAGGCGTGGTGGGGATGGTCCGGGCAGAGGCGGGCGAGCGTGCCCTCGATCGAGCGGCGCATGCCGGCGGCGTCGCCCGTCATGAAGCGGAGCGCGTGCACCAGCTTGGCGGCGAGGGCGTCCTGCGGGCGCTCCGCCTGCAGCGCGTCGAGCCGGTCGGCGGCGGCGCCGAAGCGCCCGTCGAGGCCGAGGGCCAGCGCCTCGACGTAGCCGGCGGTCCCCGCGTCGGGCGCGCCGGCGCGCGCGGCCGCGAGGGCGGCGCGGGCCGCGGCGGTGCATTCGGGCCGGGCGAGGAGCAGGAGGAACAGCCCGCGCGCGGCGTGCGCGGTGGCGAAGTCCGGCGCGGCGGCGAGCGCCGCGTCGAGCCGGACCGGCGTCTCGGCCGCGTGGGCGAGAAAGCCGGAGACCGCCGCGTTCCAGTCCGCGACGGCGGGCGCGGCCTCCGCCGGAAGGCTCTGGCCGTAATGGTCCTCGATCCGCATGCGTCGTCTCCCGTCCCGCGTCGCGGCCTCGGCCCCCGCCGGTCCGGCGCGGCGGGGTCGTCCCGTCGTGTTCGACGGGCGGAGGGCCGGCGTTACGCGACCGACGTCTTCGTGATCGAGGCGGAGCGGAAGCGCGGGCCGCGCGCTCAGATCTCCGCCATCGCCTCCAGCGATTCCGGGAGGATCTGGCCGCCGTCGACCACGAGGCTCTGACCGGTGACGTAACCGGCCTCGTCGGAGGCGAAGAACAGCGCGGCGTTGCCGATGTCCTCGACCGCGCCGAGGCGCTTGAGGGGGATCGAGGCGGCCATGGCGTCGAGATAGTCCTGTCCGAGATCCTGCAGCCCCTCGGTGTGGATGTTGCCGGGCATCACGGCGTTGATGGTCACGCCGTAGCGGCTGAGCTCCATCGCGGCGGTCTTGAGGAAGCCGAGCTGGCCCGCCTTCGAGGCGCCGTAATGCGCCCAGCCGGGAAAGCCGGTGACGGGGCCGGTGATCGAGGAGGTGAGCACGACGCGCCCGCGGCCCGCCTTCTCGAACACCGGGATGCAGGCCTTCACGCAGAGGAAGGCGCTGCGCAGGTTGGTGGCGAGGACGGAATCCCATTCCTCGGGCGCCATGTCGATCATCTTGGTCTGCGGGAAGGCGCCGGCGTTGGCGCAGAGCACGTCGACCCCCCCGAAGCGCTGCACCGTCGCGGCGACGAGGGCCTGCACCTGCTCCCAGTCCGCCACGTCGCAGAGGTGCATCTCCGCCGTGCCGCCGGCGGCGCGCAGCTCCTCCACCGCCTCGGCGGCGGCGGCCTCGCCGCGCGCGGCGATCATGACCTTGGCGCCGGCCCTGGCGAAGACGCGGGCGATGCCGCGCCCGATCCCCTTCGAGCCTCCGGTGACGATGACGCTGCGGCCGGTGACGGGTGTGAACATGGCATAGCTCCCTTGGCGCCTGTCGCGGAGGCACAGGGTCCGCGGCGCCGACCCGATGCGCAAGGGAGAACGTTGAGCGCGCCGCTCCGCTCGTCTACCGTGCAGGCGAGGCTGACGGGAGGGGCGCATGGCCGGGCTCTACAGCGAGGATTTCGTCGAACGGCTGCGCGAGGGCGCGCGGAGCGTGGCGGGCGACTGGGGCCTCTCGCCGCGGACCGAGGTGACGCTGCTCGACGTCTCGGAGAACGCGACCTTCCGCGCCGACGATCCGGAGGCCGCGGCGCCGGTGGTGCTGCGGGTGCACCGGCCCGGCTATCACACGCGGGCGGAGATCGACTCGGAGCTGGCCTGGATCGACGCGCTGCGGGCGGAGCGGACGGCGACGATTCCCGCGCCGCTGGAGCGCCGGGAGGGCGGGCGCGTGGCGGCCTTCGCGCTCGACGGCGCGCCGCGCGAGGTGGTGGCGTTCGAGTTCGTGGAGGGGCGCGAGCCCTCGCCGGAGGAGGATCTGGCGGAGGGGTTCCGCGAGCTCGGCGCGATCAGCGCCCGGCTGCACGGCCAGGCGCGGCGCTGGCGGCGCCCGGCGGGCTTCGCGCGCAAGACCTGGAGCTTCGACACCACGGTCGGGCGGACGCCGCACTGGGGCGACTGGCGCGCGGGCCTCGGCCTGACGCCGGCGGGCCGGGCGCATCTGGAGCGGGCGGCGGAGGCGCTGGAGCGGCGCCTCGCGGTCTATGGCGACGGGCCGGAGCGGTTCGGGCTGATCCATGCGGATCTGCGTCTCGCCAACCTGCTGGTGCAGGACGGACGCATCGCGGTGATCGACTTCGACGACTGCGGCTTCGGCTGGTTCGCCTTCGACTTCGCCGCCGCGGTCAGCTTCATGGAGACGGACCCGTCGATCCCGGCGCTGAAGGCGGCCTGGGTCGAGGGCTATCGCGGGGTCCTGCCGCTGGAGGCGGAGACCGAGGCGA
>DATFKM010000461.1:0-6304 GCA_035268645.1 Paracoccaceae bacterium
CTGAGCTTCGAGGCCTTCGTCGACGATCTCGAGGCCGTGTTCGACGCGGCCGGGGTCGAGCGCGCGCCCGTCTTCGGTCTCTCGCAGGGCGCGTCGATCGCGGTCGCCTTCGCCGCGCGCCGGCCGGAACGGGTCAGCGGCCTCGTGCTCGTCGGCGGCTTCGCGAAGGGCTACGCGGTGCGCGACGAACCGCGCCACGCCGAGCTCCTCGCCGCGCTCGACGCCATGTCGCGCGTCGGCTGGGACGACCCCTATCCCTCGATGCGCGACCATCAGGCCCGCCTGATCGCCCCCGGCGCGGCCGAGCAGGACCTGCGCGACTACGCCGAGCACGTCCGCCTCGCCATCGACGGCGACGAGTTCGAACGCTTCCGCGGCGTGCTCGCGCAGATCGACGTGACCGGGATCCTGCCGCAGGTGCGCTGTCCGGCGCTGGTGCTGCACGCCGCCGGCGAACGTCTGCACCCGCCGAGCCAAGGCCGCGCCCTCGCCGCCGGCATCGCGGACGCCCGCTTCGTGCGGCTGGACAGCCCCAATCACGTCCCCGTCCGCTACGACCCCGCCTGGCCCGTCGCGCTGCGCGAGATCGACGCCTTCCTCGCCGAGGTCGAGCGATCCTCGCCGTAGGGCGGGGGCCTCCGCCGCCATCGCCGCCGGCCGTCCGGCCCAGGCCGCAAGGGACGGACCTCACCGCGCCGGTCCCCGGATCCGCCGGTGGCGCTCCCGCCCCGCCGCCGCCTCCCGCGCTGCGCGCGGAAGGCGGCGCGAGGTTGGGCCCGGCGGCGCGGCGGGGGTCCTTCGGACCCGTCGCCGCGCCGCTCCGGCGCGTCATGTCAACGGTCGCGAAACCCCGGCCTGCCATCCTCCTCGGTCGGGCCGGCGCCCGATCGCGAGACCCCGGAAGACCCCCTCCGCGCCGCCCGAAGTCCGACGGTGTCGGTACGAATGGCGCACGATGGCTGCACGCATGTCCGACGCGGTCCGCACCGGCGCCGCACGCCTGCCGCATCTTCGGCACACACCGTGCGCACCTCCGCCTGACGCCATGCGCACGGATGACCGACCCGCGCGGCACGCCGTATGCACGGATGCGGCGCCGATTCCGCCCCCGCCGCCCGGCATGGGAGACCCCGGATGAGCGACTATCCCCGCGACCTGATCGGCTATGCCGGGCGCACGCCCGATCCCGACTGGCCCGGCGGCGCGAAACTCGCCCTCAACTTCGTGATCAACTACGAGGAAGGCGGCGAGAACAGCCTCCTGCACGGCGACCACCAGTCCGAGGCGTTCCTTTCCGAGATCACGGCGGCGACGAACTGGCCCGGCCGGCGCCACATGAACATGGAATCGCTCTACGACTACGGCGCCCGCGCCGGCTTCTGGCGGCTGCACCGCCTCTTCGTCGAACGCGGCCTCCCCGTCACCGTCTACGGCGTCACCATGGCGCTCGAGCGCAACCCCGACGCCGTCGCCGCCATGTGCTCGGCGGACTGGGAGATCGCCTCGCACGGCCTGCGCTGGATCGAATACGCCGGCGTCACGCGGGACGTCGAACGCGCCCACCTCCACGACGCGATCCGCCGCCACGCGGCCGTCGTCGGAGAGCGCCCCCTCGGCTGGTACACCGGCCGCTGCTCGGAACACACGCTGGACCTCGTCGCCGAGGAAGGCGGCTTCGAATACTACGCCGACAGCTACGCGGACGACCTCCCTTACTGGGCCGCCACCGCCTCCGGCCCGCAACTTGTGATTCCCTACACGCTCGACGCCAACGACGCCCGCTTCATCTCCTCCCAGGGCTGGGGCAGCCCCTCCGCCTTCCACGAATACCTCTCGAATTCGGTGGAGCTGCTGCTCGAGGAAGGCCGCGCCGGCGCCCCCAAGATGTTCACCGTCGGCCTGCACTGCCGCCTCGTCGGCCGCCCCGGCCGCGCCATGGCCCTCGCGCGCTTCCTGGACGAGATCGCCGGACGCCCCGAGATCGCGGTGATGACCCGCCTCGAGATCGCCCGCCACTGGCGTGCCCGCTTCCCCGCGCCGGGGACCTAGTCCTTCCGCCCCGGCCAGGGCGCGCCGCCGCCCTCGCCCGCCTCCTCCGGCGTCAGCCAGTCCTTCACCGGATGCCAGAGCGTCATCCGCCGCCGCCCCGGCCGGATCATCACCGGGCGAAAGCGGAAGGTTCCCGGATGCAGCCCCCTGCGGCGGGGCGAGCTCGTGTAGAAGCGGTTGCGGTTGCCCTCGCGCACGAAGGGCCCGTCGCCGCCCATGTCCTCCAGCGTGAGGCCCGAGGCCTGCGCGGCGAAGGGCCAGACCCATTCGTGATTCCCGTCGCCCCCCGCCGCGTAGAAACGCTCCACAGCGTCGATCAGGGCTCGGCTCGCGCGCAGCGCAGGCAGGAAGCCGATCACCTCGCCCTCCGGCGCCGCCCAGCCCTCCGGCCGAAGCGAGGCGCGCCGATGCGCCCAGTTCGGCGGCGTCGGCCGGATCGACGTGCCGAGGAGATCGGCGGGCGAGCCCTCGAACGCCGCCGTCAGCGCGTCGAGCGGGCCGGTGAACTCGACGTCCCCCTCGAAGCTCCAGAGCCGCCGCAGATCCGGCAGCCGCCGCGCCAGCGCCAGCAACGGCAGATCGGCGGCGCCCTGCATCAGGCCGAACGGCTCGCCGCGTCCCTTGCGCGGCCAGCCCTCCATCCGCAGTTCCTCCGGCCCGAAGGCGTGGAAGCCCTCGCGCCGGCGGAAGGCGTCCGGAACCTCCACCCCGTCCGGGAAGCCGCCGACGACGTGCACGTCATGCGTCGCGCCGAGCGCCTCGCGCGCCCGGCCGATCCGCCGCTCGATCCGGGGCGAGAGCAGATGGGTCAGCACGACGAAGACGTCGCGCCCGCCCTCCGCCGGCGCCCCGCTCATGCCGTCGGATCGATGCAGATCGTGCCCCGCGGCCGGCCGTTCTCCTGCCGCTCGTGAGCCTCTGCGATCCGGCCCAGCGGAAGCGCCGAGTCGATCACCGGCGCCAGCCGCCCGGCCTCCAGCGCGTCCTGCACCAGCGCCGCCGCGGCGCGCTTGTCGGGCTCCGGAACCTCGAAGATCGCGACGCCCCGGATCGCGACGTTGCGATACATGAACTTGGGCCAGTCCAGCACCGGCGTCGGCTCGGAGGCCGAACCGTAGCTCGCGATCGTCCCGTTCTCCGCCACCCAGCGCCAGCTCCGCGCCAGATGCGCGCCGAGATCGACGTCGAGCATGCAGCGCACGCCCGCGCCCTCGGTCAGCTCCTTCACGGTCGACTCGATCTCCGCGACGTCGGGCGAGACCACCGCCTCGGCGCCGGCCTCCTCCGCGTCGGAGATGCGCTCTCGATCCCGCACCGTGGCGATCACCCGCGCCCCCATGTGCCGCGCCAGCGCCACCGCCGCGCAGCCGACCGCGCCCGCGCCGCCCGTCACCAGCACCCACTCGCCGCCGAGCGGCCGGCCGAGCCGCAGCGCATGCGCCGCCGTCATCGCCGGCACGCCGAGCGCCGCGCCCCGCTCCCACGGCACGCCCTCCGGCAGCGGCATGGCGCGGTCCGCGGGCACGGCCGTCAGTTCCGCCGCCGCGCCGTCCCAGCGCCGATGCGCCGCCTCCCAGACCCAGACCCGCTCGCCGAGCCGCGCGCGGTCCACGCCCTCGCCGACCGCCACGATCTCGCCCGCGGCGTCGTAGCCGGGGATCACGCTCGGGAAGGGCAGGGCGCCGCGCGCGCCGCTCCGGCGCTTGCAGTCGGTCGGGTTCACGCCGTGGCGCACGACGCGCACCAGCACCTCGCCCGCCGCCGGCGCCGGATCCTCGACCTCGACGACCGAGAGCACCTCCGCCGCCGGACCCGCCTTGCGATAGACCGCCGCGCGCATCACGAGGTCCTCGCGATCGGCGGCGAGTAGACGATCAGCAGTTCCAGATCCTCCGGCCCGAGGCTCGTCACCCGATGGTCGAGCCCCGGCGGGATCCGCACCACCGCCCCCGCCTCGGCCCGCACCGCCGCCGCCTCGCCCAGCGCCACGTCGCAGGCGCCGGCGAGGACGTACATCGCCTGATACTCGCGCTCGTGATGATGCCGGTCCGCGACGCCGCCCGGCGCGATCCGCCCGTGCACCATCTCGAACCGCCCCTCGGTGGCGTCGGCCGTCACCAGCCGCCGGTTCGTCGTGCCCGAATGCCCGGGCGGCGCGTAGGTCGCGATCGCCTCCAGCCGCTCGATGCCGCTCATGCCCGAAATCCTCCCTCGTTCCGCGCCGTTGCATCCCGGCGCGCGAGGCCCGATCCTGCCCGCGCCCGGCCCCCGGGCCAAGAGAGGATGGGAGGATCCATGACCCCGCCGACGACCCCGGACGTCCCGGAGGACGACCTGCCGCTCGCCGGCGTGCGCGTGATCGACCTGACCACGGTCATCTTCGGCCCCTACTGCACCCAGATCCTCGGCGACTGGGGCGCCGACGTGATCAAGGTCGAGGCGCCGGGCGGCGACACGATGCGCCAGCTCGGCCCGAGCCGTTCGCCCGGCATGGCCGCCGTCTTCATGGGCGCCAACCGCAACAAGCGCAGCCTGGAGCTCGACCTGAAGCGCCCGGAGGCCCGCGCCGCCCTGATGCGCCTGATCGAGGGCGCGGACCTGTTCGTCCACAACATCCGCCCGCAGAAGATCGAGGGGCTCGGCCTCGGCCCCGAGGCGGTGCTGACGGCCAATCCCAGGATCGTCTACGGCGCCATGCTCGGCTTCGGCGAGGACGGGCCCTACGGCGGCCGCCCCGCCTACGACGACGTGATCCAGGCGATGGCCGGGATCGCCGGCGCCTTCCTCGCCCGCGACGGCGAGCCCCAGCTGATGCCGCAGATCGTCGCCGACAAGACCGCCGCGCTCACCGCCGCTTCGGCGCTCCTCGCCGCCTATGTCCGCACGCTCCGCACCGGCAAGGGCGCCCGCGTCGACTGCCCGATGTTCGAGAGCCTGGCCGCCTGGACCCTGGTGGAGCACCAGTACGGCGCCGTTTTCGAGCCGCCGGAGACCCCCGCCGGCTACCCCCGCGTCCTCTCGGCCCACCGCCGCCCGCACGCCACCGCCGACGGCTTCGTGGTGATCCTGCCCTACACCGACGCGCAATGGGCGCGGTTCTGGGAGATCCTCGGCCGGCCCGACCTCGCCGGGGATCCGCGCTTCGCCGGGATGCGCGCCCGCGGCGCCAACATCGACGCGCTCTACGGCCTCGTCTCGCCGCTGATGGCCGCGCGCACGACCGCCGAGTGGCTCGACGCCTTCGGCCGCGCCGAGATCCCCTGCGGCCCGATCCTGCCGCTCGACCGGCTGGCCGAGGACCCGCACCTCGCCGCCGTCGGCGCCGTGAAGCGGATGGAGCATCCGACCGAGGGGCCCCTCAACGTCCCCCAGCCCCCCGGGCGGCTCGACCGCGCCGCGCTGCCCGTGCGCCGCCTGCCGCCGCGCCTCAACGAGCACGGGCGGGACATCCTGGCCGAGGCCGGCTTGAGCCCGGAGGAGATCGAGACCGCGCTCGGGACCGCCCCCGCCTGACCCTCTGGCGCCCTCCCGCGCCCCGGGGCAGGGTGGCGCCGAATGGCGAAGGGAGGACGCGCGATGATCGAGGGACGGGTCGACTTCTCGGCACAGGAGACGGTGACGTTCGGCCGCCCGGCGGCGGAGGCGGCCGCCGGCCTCGCCGCCGACTGGGGGGCGGAGCGGGTGATGATCCTCGCCTCCGGCACTCTGAACCGGGAGACCGACGTGGTCTCCACCGTCGCCGCCGCGCTCGGCCCGAAGCACGCCGGGACGTTCGACCGGATGCCCGCCCACACGCCCCGCTCGGCGGTGATCGAGGCGACGGCCATGGCGCGCGAGGCGGGCGCCGACCTCCTCGTCACCGTCGGCGGCGGCTCGGTCACCGACGGCGCCAAGGCGGTCTGCCTCGCCCTCGCCAACGGCGCCCGCACGGTCGAGGACATGGACGCGATCCGCGCCGGAAACCCGGTCGAGGCGCCGACGGTGCGCCAGCTCTCGATCCCCACCACGCTCTCGGCGGGCGAGTTCTCGGCCCTCTGCGGGGTGACGGACACGCGCACCAGCACCAAGGAGGGGTTCCGCCACCCGCTGCTGGTGCCCCGCGCCACGGTGCTCGACCCCGCCGTCACCGTCCACACGCCGGAATGGCTGTTCCTCTCCACCGGCATCCGCGCCGTCGACCATTGCGCCGAGGGGATCTGTTCGCTCGAATCCCACCCCTACGGCGACGCTCAGGCGCTGGAGGGGCTGCGCCGCC
>DATFKM010000462.1:0-2227 GCA_035268645.1 Paracoccaceae bacterium
CGGGTTCCCCGTCGCGCCGACCACCGAGGTCACCGAGACGATCCGTCCCCAGCGCGCCTTCATCATCCCGCGCAGCACCCCGCGCGAAAGCCGGAACGCCGCCGTCAGGTTCACCCGCAGGACCGTCTCCCAGTCCTCGTCGCTCATCCGCATGAAGAGCTGGTCGCGCGTCACGCCGGCGTTGTTCACGAGGACGTCGACGCCGCCCATCAGCTCCGCCGCCCGCTTCGGCAGCGCCTCCACCGAATCCGCCGCGCCGAGATCGCAGGTCGCCACGAACGCCCGCTCGCCGAGCTCGCCCGCCAACGCCTCCAGCGGCGCCTCGCGCGTGCCGGAGAGCGTCACCGTCGCCCCCTGCCCGTGCAGCGCCCGCGCCACCGCGCCGCCGATGCCGCCCGAGGCGCCCGTCACCAGCGCCCGCCTGCCCGTCAGATCGAACATCACGCCTCTCCCCCGATCGCCGCCGCGACCTTCGCCGCGTCCTCCGGCCCGTTCACCGCGCGCGCCGTCAGGCTCCGGTCGATGCGACGCGCCAGCCCCGAAAGGGTCTTGCCGGCGCCGATCTCGACCAGTTCCGTGACGCCCCGCGCGGCCATCCACTCCACCGACTCGCGCCAGCGCACCGCGCCCGTCACCTGCTCGACCAGCAGCGCACGGATCGCCTCGGGCTCGCTCACGCCCTCGGCCCCGACGTTGGAGACCACGGGCACCTTCGGCGCCCGGATCCCGGTCTCGGCCAGCGCCGCCCGCATCCGCTCGGCGGCCGGCGCCATCAGCGCGCAGTGGAACGGCGCGCTCACGGGCAGCATCACCGCCCGCTTCGCACCCTTCTCCTTCGCCAGCTCGCAGGCCCGCTCCACCGCCGCCTTGTGGCCCGATACGACCACCTGCCCCGGATCGTTGTCGTTCGCCGCCTCGCAGACCTCGCCCTCCGCCGCCGCCTCGGCCACCGCGCGCACCTCGTCGAGGCCGAGGCCGAGGATCGCCGCCATCGCGCCCATGCCCGGCGGCGTCGCGTCCTGCATCGCCGCGCCGCGCACCCGCAGCAGCCTCGCCGCCTCGCCGACCTCGAACGCCCCCGCCGCGCAGAGCGCCGAGTACTCGCCCAGCGAATGCCCCGCGACATAGGCCGCCGCCTCGACGCCGACGCCCTCCGCCTCCAGCGCCCGCATCGCCGCCATCGAGGTCGCCATCAGCGCCGGCTGCGCGTTCGCGGTCAGCGTCAGCGTCTCGATCGGCCCCTCCGCGATCAGCCGCGACAGCGGCTCGCCGAGCGCCTCGTCGACCTCGTCGAACACCGCCTTCGCCGCGGGATACGCCGCGGCGAGGTCCATCCCCATGCCGACCGCCTGCGCGCCCTGCCCCGGAAACACGAACGCCCGCATCCCTCGTCTCCTCGTCTCATCCCGTCGGGCCCCCATACCCGCGCGGCCCTCGCGCCGCAACGCGGCCCCCGAGGCTTGCCGCCGGCCTCGTCCCGCGCCACGGTCCCGGCATGGCCTTCTTCCCCGGCTTCGCGCTCCGGACCGTCGAGACCCCCGCAGGCGCCTTCCGCCTCCGCCGCGGCGGCTCGGGACCGCCGCTCCTGCTCCTGCACGGCAATCCGCAGACGCACGCGATGTGGCACGCGACGGCCCCGGCCCTCGCGGAGCGGTTCGACGTGATCGCGCCGGATCTCCCCGGCTACGGCCGCTCCTTCAAGCCGACGCCGGCCGAGGACCACGCTCCCCATTCGAAGCGCGCCATGGCCGCCGCCCTCGCCGCCCTCCTCGACGCGCTGGAGATCCGCCGCGCCGCCGTCGTCGCCCACGACCGCGGCGCGCGCGTCGCGCACCGCCTCGCCCTCGACGCGCCCGAGCGGGTCGAGCGCCTCGCCCTGCTCGACATCGTCCCCACCCTCGAGCATTTCGAGCGCGCCGACATGGCCTTCGGCCTCGGCTACTATCACTGGTTCTGGCTCGCCCAGCCGCGTCCCTTCCCCGAAAGCCTCATCTCGGCGGCCCCGGAGACCTGGTTCCGCGCCCACGTCTCGCGCGAGCCGAAGGACCTCGAGCGCTTCTTCCACCCCGACGCCCTCTCGGACTACCTCGCCGCGGCGCGGGACCCCGCCATGATCGAAGGCATGTGCGAGGACTACCGCGCCGCCGCCACGATCGACCTCGCGCACGACCGCGCCTCCCGCGCCGCCGGCGGGCGCATCGCATGCCCCCTCCTGATCCTCTGGGGC
>DATFKM010000463.1:0-8094 GCA_035268645.1 Paracoccaceae bacterium
GAGGACCTCGCGCATGCCCAAGGAAGAATGGGGAGTCAAGCGCGTCTGCCCGACCACCGGCAAGCGATTCTACGACCTGAACAAGAACCCCGTCGTCAGTCCGTATACGGGCGAGGTCGTGCCGCTTGACGACGGCCCGAAGTCGCGCGTCGCGATCCAGGAGGAGAAGAAGTCCAAGCCCGAGAAGAAGGATGCCGAAGTCATCGACGAGGGCGACGTTCTCGAGGAAGAGGACAGCGACGTCGACCTGGGTGACGACGTGCTCGAGGAGGACGACGAGGACAGCGTATCCCTCGACGACATCGCGGATGTCGGCTCCGACGACGACGAAACCTGATCCGCGGGCGGCGGGGGCGGAGATTTTCGCTTGAACTCCCGCCGCGCGCCCCCTACACACCGCGCACGTTTCAGGGCGATCACAGGTTGCCCGGCGGAGACGGGGCCATAGCTCAGTTGGGAGAGCGCCTGCATGGCATGCAGGAGGTCAGGGGTTCGACTCCCCTTGGCTCCACCACCCGCCCGACACCTTCGCTGACGACGAAAAGGACCCCGGGGCCGACGCCCCGGGGTCCTTTCGCGTTCGAGGCTCGTTCGATGCCGCCTGACGCGGGGCGGCGGCGTCCGGCGAAGCCGGCCCCGGGGGGTGCGACAGTCTGCGCAGCCGGGCGATGATCCGACGGCCGAAGGGGCGCGTAAGACATCGCAACAACAATGGCGGGCCGGTTCACACCGGTTCAGCTGAAAAACGTCACCGCATGCAGCCGCATACTTTTCGGAAGGAGAGACGACATGGTCGCGAGCTTCCTGGTCCCGCTTCTGTTCACTCTCAAGATGGGTGGACTGCTTGTTTTCCTTCGGGGGCAGATCCGAACCCTCGAGCGCGCCCGTCGGGAACGCGCCGAGGGCTGACGCCTTCGACGTCGAGGCGGACGAAAAGGCGCCCGGGCCGTGCGGCGGCCCGGGCGCTTCGCGTTTCGATCGCGCCGATCCGGCGCCGCGACGTCAGAGGATGAAGTCGTCGGCGTCGAGCGAGCCCTTGGCGACGTCCACCAGGATGCGGAGATCCGCCTTGCGGTCGCCGTCGAGGTCGGCGTCGACGCGGAAGACGCCGCGCTTCTCGACCACGCGGAGTTCCATGCCGTCGCCGGAGAACTTGGAACGACCGATGTAGTCGAGGTCCTGGTCGCCGCGCCGTCCCTTCTGATCGAGGCGGCCGAGGTCGATCGTCTCCTTTCGCGCGTCGAAGTCCTCGATGCGGTCGGTGTCCCGGCGGGTCGAATCCTTCGCGGAGCGATAGACGAAGCTGTCCCGGCCGCCGTCGCCCGAGAGCCGGTCGCCGCCCTTGCCGCCCTCGAGTCGGTCCTGGCCGCCGCCCCCCGAAAGGACGTCGTCGCGCTTGCCGCCCTTGAGCCGGTCCTTGCCGCCGCCTCCCTCGAGCACGTCGTCGCCTCCGCCGCCCGCGAGAACGTCGCCGCCGCGCCCGCCGGACATCTCGTCGTCTCCGCCGCCGCCCTCGAGCTTGTCGGAGCCGCCGTCGCCGGAGAGCGTGTCGTCGCCGCCGCCACCCTTAAGGACGTCGGAGTCCGCGCCGCCCGAGAGTTCGTCGTCGTCGTCGCCGCCGGAGAGGGAATCGTCGCCGTCGCCTCCGGAGAGGCTGTCGTCGCCGGCCCCGCCCTCGAGCGTGTCGGTCCCGCCGAGGCCGTCGAACGCGTCCGCCTCGTCGCCCCCGACGATCCGGTCGGCGTCCTCGCTCGGCGCGTCGTCGTCGACGACCTCGCCGGAAAGGGCGTTGCTGCCGATGCCGGCGTCGGAGCCGAGGCTGGAGCCGGTGATGCGGAAGACGAAGGGCGTGTCCGCCTCCGGCGTGAAGTCCTCGGCGATGGTGCGGCGGACTTCGATGCGGTCCGGGCCGCCGGCGGTGAACTGGGCGACGCCGGTGGCGTCTTCGCCCGGGGAGAGAAAGCGCGCGGCCAGCCCCTCGAAGGCGTAGGAGACGTCGATCGCGGTGGAGGTGTCGCCGCCGCGGATCACCGAGAAGACGAGATCCTGTCCTTCGCCGGCGTCGGCGACGACGGCGTGAGCGTAGACGAGGGTGGAGACGATCGTGGGCCGCCCGGCGCCGAGCCAGACGGCGTCGAAGGCGCCGTCGGCGCCGTCGGCGGAACGCTCGCCGGAGCGGTTCGTGCCGTTGGCGCCGCTTGGGAACAGCGCGCCCGGCACGGAGGGGTTGAAGTTGCCGCTCTCGCCGCCGATCCCGCCGCCGCCGGCCGCCCCGCCGAAGCCGCCGGCGCCGGCCTCGCCGCCGATGCGCGTCGCGCCGAGGCCTGCCGCGCCGAGCGGCGTGAGCGAGGTGGCCGTCCCGTCGACGAGGAAGCCGTTGGAGCCGCGCCCGCCGTCGCCGCCCTCGCCGCCGAAGCCGCCGTCGCCGCCGTCGCCGCCCAAGCCGCCCAAGCCGAACGCCGTGACGCCGATGATGCCCTCGGCCCCGTCGCCGCCGGGGCCGCCGTTGCCGCCGCGTCCGGCGTTGCCGCCGGCCCCGCCGTCGCCCGCGATGCCGAGCATCCCCTCGCCGAGCGCCACGTCGCGCAGCGTCAGGCCCGCGCCCGCACGACTGTGCACCGCCGCGGCGGCGTCCTGGCCGTCGCCGCCCGAGCCGCCCTTGCCGCCGTCGCCGCCGTCGCCGCCGGCCCCGCCGTTGAGAAAGACGGGCACGGCGAGGTCGATGCCGTCGGCGCCGTCCCCGCCGTCGCCGGCGCGGCCGCCGTCGCCGCCGATCGCGCCGTCGCGGCCGCGGATCGTCGTGCTCTCGAACACCACGCGCTCGAGCGTCAGGTTCTCGGAATTGGCGATCGCCGCGGAGACGCCGCTCACGGAGGCGCCCGGCCCGCCGAGCTTGCCGTCGTCGGCGTTCTGGCCGGCGCTGATCCCGTTGCCGAGATCGATCGCGAGCACCCCGTCGTCGCCGTCGGCGGCGCGATCGGCGTCCGCGGCCGCCGGCGCGGCGGACGGATCGACGTCGCCGCCCGCGATGCGAAGCCCGCGCAGCGTGACGTCCTGGTCGCCGATCGCGCCGTCGCCGACCTCGATGGGCGCGTCGAACGAGCCGAGCAGCAGCGTGACGTCGTAGATCCCGTCGCCGTCGGTGTCGCCGTCGATGGTGACCTCGGAGTCGATGTCGAGCCCGGCCCCGCCCAGAGGCGAGAGGTCTATCTCGGTCACGCCGGCCGTGAATACGATCGTGTCCGGTCCCGCGCTCACTGCGGCGTCCTGAAGCGCTCGCAGGAGAGAGGTCTTGCCCGGTGTGATGTCGTTCACGATCTCCGTGTCGACCACGTAGGTCGCCTTCGTCGCGCCCCCCTTTTCGCTGATCCCGCCGCGATGATCGACGCGACGTCGAAGACCATAGCCATAGGAGAAGCCGCCTGAAGGGGAAATCCGCGGCGGGCGCGGGAAATCATGCAGGCACGGCCCCGGCTTGACGGTGACGGGGCCGCGCGGTTCGCGTCATGCGGGAGGCTTCAGCCCTCGGGGGCGAGGCCCCACTTGACGGCGGTCGTGTCGAAGAAACCTTCGAGCCGCTTGATCTTGATCCAGTTGTTCACGTAGTTGATCCAGACCTGATCGGTCTGGGGCATCAGCATCGCGATGGGCGAGGGGGCGCGGGGCGTCCGGACGTCGATGGGGACGAGCTGGGGAAACTTCCCCGTGAGCGTCGCGCCCTCGATGTTGGAGGTCACGAAGACGTCGGCACGCCCGGCGACCACCTCTTGCCAGCCGCGGGCCGGCGCCTCGACCACCTTGATCTCTGCGTCCGGGAACCAGCGCTTCACATAGGTCTCGAAGGTGGTGCCGAGGGTGGTGGCGACCGTCACCTCGGGCTTGTTCACGTCCTCCCAGTCGGAGAAGCGCGAGCGCTTGTCCTCGCTGGTGAAGGGCAGGATCACCACGGTCAGGTAGCTGTCGGAGTAGCCGGCGGCCTTCATCCGCGCCGGCGAGATCGAGGCCGAGCCGGTGATGTGGTACTGTCCCGCGACGACGCCGGAGACGAGGGTCTTCCAGTCGGTCGGCACGAATTCGAGCTCGACGCCGAGATCCGACGCGAGTTCGGTCATCACGTCGACGTCGTAGCCCTTGTAGCTGTTGGAGGCCGGATCGCGGACGCTCATCGGGTTCCAGTCCCCGGTGGTGCCGACCTTGAGCACCCCTCCGTTCAGGATCTCGTCGAGCGCCGACTGCGCGGCGGCGGGCAGGGCGGGCAGCGCCAGCAGGGCCGCGAGGCCGAGGGCGAGGATGGATCGCATGGGTCTCTCCGTCGAGGGGCCGGAGGAACGCCGGAGGCGTCCGGGACCGGCGGGGGATGGCGTCCCGGCCGCGGTCGCGGCCGATGCGGCGGGAGCATAGGCCGGCCGGCGCGCCCGCGTCGATGGGGCGAACGGCCCCGCTTCCGAGGGGTGGAAGAGGCGCGGATTTGCCTCCGGCCGCCGCGCCGCTAGCTTCGCGCCGGACGGCCCGCCCTTTCGGCGGGCCGCGCTGCGGAGGGCCGACGGATGGACGGAACGCGGGGCGTGGAGACGGGTCCGCCGACGGCGGAGACCCCCTGGGCGCCCGCGCCGGGCCTGCCGCCCCCGCCCGCGGTGCGTCGCGGGCCGGGCCGCTGGGTGACGCCGGCGCTGCTGGCGGCGCTGGCGGGGCTGACGCTCTGGGCGGCGTTCGGCGGCGAGGACGAGGGCCGCACGGTCTGGGGCTGGTACGTCGTCTCGCCCTGGACCGAGCAGGGGCGGAGCAATCTGAGCTTCCTGATCTCCGGTCTCGGACAGACGGTGGCGCTGTCGTCGACGGCGATGGCGTTCTCGATCGTCGCGGGGCTCGCCGTGGCGCTGCCGGCGATCACCGACAGCGTCTGGGGCCGCCGATTCAACCAGCTCTACGTCGAGCTGGTGCGGGCCGTGCCGATCCTGGTGCTGATCCTCTGGGTCTATTACGGGCTGCCGGTTGTCGCGGGACTGTCGCTCAGCGTGTTCTGGGCGGGGGTGGTGGCGCTGGCGCTCTCGGATTCGGCGTTCGAGGCGGAGATCTTCCGTGCCGGCATCCAAGGCGTGCCCAAGGGCCAGACCGAGGCGGCGCGGACGCTCGGGCTCGGCTGGTGGCCGACGATGCGCCACGTGGTGCTGCCGCAGGCGCTGCGGCGGATCCTGCCGGCGCTCGCCAACCAGTTCGTCTACATGCTGAAGATGAGCGCCCTCGTCAGCGTGATCGGCGCGCAGGAGCTGACGCGGCGGGCCAACGAGCTGGTGGTGACGGAGTACCGCCCGCTGGAGATCTACACCGTTCTGGTGCTGGAGTACCTGGTCCTGATCCTGACCGTCAGTCAGGCCGCGCGCTGGCTGGAGCGCCGCATGGCCCGCTCGGACCGCTGAGGGCGGAGCGCCCGCGGCGCCGTGACGGGTCCGAAGGACCCCCACGGCGCCGCCGGGCCCATGGCGGCGGCGCCCCCTCGGGGGCGTCGGCGCGCGGGAGCGCCCCCGTCAGCCGTCGATCTCGCGGCGGAGGCGACGCACCATGGCGAGGACGCCGAGGAACACGATCGGCACCAGCCCGGCGGTCAGCACCTCCTCGGAGATCCCCGTCGCCGTCGCGACGGGGTCGAGGACGTAGGCCAGCAGGCTGACGGCGTAGTAGCTGATCGCGACGACCGAGAGGCCCTCCACCGTCTTCTGAAGCCGCAGCTGCAGGTCCGCCCGGCGGTTCATCGAGGCGAGGAGGCTCTGGTTCTGGGCGCCGATGGCCACGTCGACGCGGGTGCGCAGCAGATCGGCGATGCGCGCGGCGCGGGTGGACAGCTCCTCGAGCCGGCGCTCGGCCGCCTTGCAGGTGCGCATCGCCGGGTCGTAGCGGCGCTGCATGAACTCGCCCACGGTCTGCCGGCCGCCCATGCGCTCCTCGCGCAGGGCCTCGATGCGCTCGTGCACGATGGCCTCGTAGGCGCGGGCGGCGCCGAAGCGAAAGGCGCCGTCGGTCGCCATCTTCTCGATCTCGGCCGACTTGCGCGTCAGCAGGTCGAGCGTCGCGCGTTCGCTGCCCTCGTCCTCGGCGAAGCCGGCGACGCAGGTCGCGAGTTCGCGGTCGATCTCGCCGAGGCGGCGGATGGCGGTGCGGGCGATGGGCAGGGCCAGCATCGACATCGCGCGGTAGGTCTCGATCTCCACCAGCCGCTGCACGAGGCGGCCGAGCCGGCGGGGGCCGAGTTCGGGCCGCGCCAGCACCACGAAGCGGCTCATGCCGTCCTCGTGGATGCGGAAGTCGGAGCCGACGACGGCGAGGCCGTCGGCGACGCGGCTCGCGGCCAGCGCCTCTCGCACGAAGTGTCGGCCGAGCCCGTCGGAGAGCCGCGCCTCGGCGGCCTCCGCGTTCTCCACCGATTCCACGCGCACCAGCGAGGCGGCGACGACGAGACCGGGCGCCTCCTCCAGCCAGTCGCGCGGGAACAGGCGGAAGGTGGAGCCGTCATAGGGGCTCTCGGCCACGCCTTCGCCGAAGAGGGTGTAGGAGACGAATTCGGTGTGCCGTTCCCATTTCAGGGTCACGCGGCCGATGGAGCCGACGTAGTGGTCGGCGTTCGGCGGCGGATGCGCGGCGCCGAAGCGGTCCAGCAGGTCGCGCAGATGGGCGCGGTCGAGCTCGGGGTCGCGGTCGGCGGCGTTCTGCGCCGCCTTGAAGGCGACATGGACCGCGCGGCAGGGCGCCGAGAGTTCCGGGAACGGCCGCGCGTGCAGCTCCAGGCTCATCGCGAGGCGCTGCGGGTGCTGCGGCGGCAGGGCGCTGACCATGGGGGCGGACTCCTCGCGGTCGGGACGGCCGTGGGAAAGGAGGCGGCTCGCGGGCGGAAAGGGAAGCCGCTTTGCGGCGACGGACCCGCCGCGAGATGGGGCGACGCGCGGGGAAGGGAAGGCCCCGCGGGCCGGGCGCGCGCGCCGCGCCGCGCCGGGTCTCAGGCGGCGCGGACGCGGGCGTCCGCCAGCGCTTCGGGCAGGGCGGCGGCGAAGGCGTCGAGGTCCGCCGGCCGGCCCGCGGAGACGCGGATGCAGCGGTCGAGCGGCGCGACGCCCGGCATCCGCACGAACACGCCGCGGGCCACGAGACCGTCGAGCGTCGCCTTGGCGAAGGCGCCGTCCGCGCCGCAGTCGATCGCGACGAAGTTGGCCGCGGAGGGCAGCGCCGTCAGCCCGTGCGGCCTCGCGATCGCGCCGATGCGGGCGCGGGCGGCGGCGACCTCGACCCGGACATGGTCGAGCCAGGCGGCGTCGTGCAGCGCGGCGAGGGCGCCGGCCTGCGCCACGCGGCCCACGCCGAAATGATTGCGGACCTTGTCGAAGGCGCCGATCAGATCGGGATGGCCGAGGGCGTAGCCGACGCGCAGCCCCGCGAGGCCGCGGGCCTTGGAGAAGGTGCGCATGCGGATCACGCGCGGGTCCGAGACGTCGAGCGCCGGGACGGCGCCCTCGGGCGCGAACTCGGCATAGGCCTCGTCGAGGCAGAGCACGGCGCCCTCGGGGACGCGGGCGATCATGGCCTCGAGCGTGGCCGCCTCGTGCCAGGTGCCCATCGGGTTGTCCGGGTTGGAGAGGTAGATCAGCGGCGCGCCGGTCTCGTGCGCCGCGGCGAGCAGGGCGTCCGGGTCCTCGCGGTCGCCGGCGTAGGGCACGGCGACGCGGCGCCCGCCGTAGCCGGCGACGTGATAGCCGAAGGTCGGGTAGGCGCCGTCGGAGGTGACGACCGGCGTGCCTTCGGTCACCAGCAGGCGGCAGAGCGTGCCGAGCAGGCCGTCGATGCCCTCGCCGACCATGACGTGCTCCGGCGCGACGCCGTGATGGGCGGCGACGGCCCGGCGCAGATCGTGCAGCGTCGGGTCGCCGTACATCCAGAGGTCGGGCAGCGCCGCCCGCATCGCCTCGAGCGCCTTCGGCGAGGGGCCGAACACGCTCTCGTTGGCGCCGATGCGGGCCTGGAAGGGGCGTCCGAGCGTGCGCTCCTGCGTCTCCGGTCCGACGAAGGGCACGGCGCTCGGCAGGCGCTCGGCGAGCGGGGTGAGGCGGG
>DATFKM010000464.1:0-9471 GCA_035268645.1 Paracoccaceae bacterium
CGCGGCGAGGGTGGCGCCGGGATCGAAGCCCTCGCCCGGAAACACCATCGTCACGCCGTAGGCGGTGGCGGCGAGGTTGCCCAGGACCATGCCGAAGCAGTGGTAGAGCGGGACCGGGATGCAGAGCGCCTCGCCCGGCTCGAGCCGCATGGCGCGGGCGACGGAGATGCCGTTGTTGACGACGTTGCGGTGCGTCAGCGTCGCGCCCTTGGGCGAGCCGGTGGTGCCGGAGGTGAACTGGATGTTGATCGCGTCGTTCGGAGAGAGCCCGGCCGAGATCGCGTCCAGCCGGGAGAGGGCGCCGGGGCTTGCCTTGCCGAGGGCCATGACCTCGTCGAAGGGGAACGCGCCCTGCGTCGCTTCCGGGCCGAGCTGGATGACGTGGCGAAGATGCGGCAGGCGTTCCGCGCGCAGCTCGCCCGGCCGCGCCGCGTCGAGATCCGGCGCGAGTTCGCGCAGCATCCCGACATAGTCGGACTTCGAGTGGCGGCGGGCGAGCATCAGCGCCTTCACGCCGACCTTGTTCAGCGCGTATTCGAGCTCGGCCGTCTGGTAGGCGGGGTTCACGTTGACGAGGATCAGGCCGACGCGGGCGGTGGCGAACTGCGCCAGCACCCATTCGGGGCGGTTCGGAGACCAGATGCCGACGCGGTCGCCCTTGTAGAGGCCGAGGGCGAGGAGGCCGGCGGCCAGGCGGTCGGACCTCGCCTTCAGTTCGGCGTAGGTCCAGCGGTCGCCGGTCTCGCGAAAGACGCAGGCGGTGCGGTCGCCGTGGCGGCGCACGACCTCGTCGAGAAAGGCGGGGATCGTCGCCTCGACCAGCGGCCGGTCGGTCGGGCCGGCGACGTGGGCCGTGCCGTCGACGGGCTTCACGCCGCGCGTCGTCAGGGTCTCCGCGGTCATCGCGAGCGTCCTCCCAGGCTTCGCGCCGCGTCTCGTGCGTCCTCCGGTGGCGCGTGCCGGGGGCGTCCGTTCGGGTTTCGTTCGGCCCGGGGCGCACGGCCGACCGACGCGAGCATGGCTCCGACGCGAGGCTCCGCGCAAGGGCGGAGCGCGGGCGTGCGGCGCTTCACATGGCCTTCCAGTCGCCCGCCGCCTCGAAGGCGCCCGCGGCCCGGTAGATCACCGCCTCCTCGTAGCGCCGGCCGACCAGCATCGTGGAGACCGGAAGCCCGTCCGACAGGCCGCAGGGGATCGCCATCGCCGGATGGCCGGTGACGTCGAAGGGCGCCGTGTTGGGCAGCATCTCGAAGGCGCGCTGGGTCCAGAGGGCGAGGTCCTTCGAGGACTCCGGGATCGGGGTCGCCTTCATGGGCGTGGTCGGCATCAGGAGAAGGTCGTAGGACTTCAGGACCTTGTCGTATTCGTCCCGCAGGCGGCGGACGAGGTTCTGCGCCTTGGCGTAGTAGTGGCCGCGATGGTGCTTCAGGAAGTACTGGCCGACGAACATGGTGATCTTCAGCGTGTCGGAGAGTTCGTCCGCCCGGTTCCGCCAGTTCGCGTGGTAGTCGAGCAGCGAGGTGGTGTAGAGGCCCTGCCAGCCGGTGCCCATGCCGTTGCCGTGCATCATCTGGTTCATCGCGCCCTCCGCCGCGACGGGGGTCCAGATGGCGAGGCCCTTGAGGTGCCAGGGGATGGAGATCTCGTCGACCGTCGCGCCCATGTTCCGGAAAAGTTCCGCCGCCGCGCGGTTCTTCGCGTCGACGTCGGGCTCGGAGGAGGCGTGGCCGAAGCCCTCCTTCACCACGGCGATGCGCAGGCCCGAGACGCCGCGCCCGACATGGGAGGTGTAGCGGTCGGTCACCACGTCGTACTGGCGCGGGTCGAGCCCGTCGGCGCCGGCGATGACCTCGAGCATCAGGGCGTTGTCCATGACGGTCCGCGTCATCGGGCCGGTGTGGTCGATGGTGGCCTCGATCGGCATGACGCCGGTGTAGGGCACGAGGCCGTGCGTCGCCTTCATGCCGTAGCAGCCGCAGAAGCTCGCCGGCATCCGGATCGAGCCGCCCTGGTCGCCGCCGATCGCCATGTCGACCTCGCCCGCGCCGACGAGGGCGCCGGAGCCGGAGGAGGAGCCGCCGGCGCTGTAGCCTTGCTTCCACGGGTTGTGCACCGGCCCGGTGGCGTTGGTGTGCGAGCCGCCGGAGAAGCAGAAGTACTCGCAATGCGCCTTGCCGACGATGGTCGCGCCGGCGTCGAGCAGGCGGGTGACCACGGTGGCGTCGATGTCGGGGGTGTAGCCCTTCAGCGTGGAGGCGCCGTTCATCATCGGCACGCCCGCGAGGCAGACGTTGTCCTTGAGCGCGACGGTCCTGCCCTGCAGCGGGCCGCGCGGCGCGCCGCGCACCTCGGTCTTCACGTACCAGGCGTTGAGGGGGTTCTCCTCCGGGCTCGGCCGGCTGCCGGAGGTGCGGGGGTAGAGGACGGGAGGCAGGTTGTCGGGCAGCGAGTCGATCAGGTCGTAGGCGTCGAGATTGCCCTGCATGCAGTCGAGGAACTCCTGGATGCGGGCGTCGGTCATGGTCATGCCGAGCTCGGAGACGATCTCCTTGAGCTGGGCGTGGGTCGGGCGCTGGACGGTCATGGCGGCGATCCTGTTCGGAAGGTCCGGGCGCGGCGCGGCGGCGCGCTGCGGCGTGGGGCCGGGGACGCGGCGGGCGTCCCGGGCCGAGGCGGCGACCGGCGGTCGGGCGTGCCCGGGCCCCTCGGCGGCGGGCGCGCCGAAGGCCCGGCCCGCGGCCTCGGAGACGCGAGGGGCGGCTGCGCCGCCGCCGCCGAAGCCGGTGAACTCCTCGATCAGCGCCGGATCGGCGGCGTCCGAGCCCGCGACCTCGCCGGTGATCTCGCCCTTCCGGATCAGCAGGACCCGGTGCGAGAGCTCGGTGATGAAGTCGAGGCTCTGCTCCACCAGCACCACGGCGATGCCGCGCCGGGCGTTGAGGCCGCGCAGCAACTCGATGATCTCGTCGATGATCGAGGGCTGGATGCCCTCGGTCGGCTCGTCGAGGAGGATCAGCTCCGGCCCGCCGATCAGGCAGCGCGCCAGCGCCAGAAGCTGTTGCTCGCCGCCCGAGAGGGCGCCGCCGTCGCGGTCCAGCAGGCGCTCGAGGCGCGGGAACTCGGCGAGGATGTCGCGGACCGCCTGCTCCTCGTCGAGATCGTCATGCGCGGCGACGCCCATGCGCAGGTTGTCGCGGACGGTGAGGTTGGGAAAGATGCCGCGGCCTTGCGGAACGTAGCCCATGCCGAGGCGCGCGCGCTCGGACGGGCGGTCGCGCGTCACGTCGAGACCGTCGTAGCCGACGCTGCCGCCGGTGGCCGGCACGATGCCCATCAGCGTCTTGAGGAGCGTCGTCTTGCCCATGCCGTTGTGGCCGAGCACGCCGACGATCTCCCCGGCCTCGACGCTCAGGTCGATCCCGCGCAGGACCGGCACCCGGCCGTAGCCGGCAGAGAGGCCCTTGACCTCGAGCAGGGCGGTCATCGGCCGGCCCTCACGCCCGGTGCCCGAGATAGACCTCGCGGGCGCGCGGATCGGCGGAGATCGCCTCCATGGTGTCCTCCATCAGGATGCGGCCCTCGTGGAACAGGGTGACGGTCTCGGAGATCATGCGGATGAACTGCATGTCGTGTTCGACCACGACGAGGGTGGCGTCCTTGTTGATCTCCCGGATCAGCTCGGCGGTGCGGGCCGTCTCCTCGTGGGTCATGCCGGCGGCGGGCTCGTCGAGGAGCACCAGCCAGGGCTCGGCGGCGACGACCATGCCGAGTTCGACCCATTGGCGCTGGCCGTGGGCGAGGCGGCCGACGATCTCGCGCCGGATGTCGCCGAGGCGAAGGCGCTCCAGCGTCTGCGAGACGAGCTGACGGGTGCGCGCCTCCGGATGCCAGCGGCGGGCGGCGATCCAGAGATGTTCGTGCACGTCGAGGTCGTCGAAGAGGTTCGGCACCTGCGTCTTGATGCCGACGCCGAGACCCGCGATCGCATGCGGCTCGGCCCCGGCGACGGGATGGTCGCGGATCGTGACCTCGCCCGCCGTGGGCGTGAGCTGACCGGTGAGGCACTTGAAGAAGGTGCTCTTGCCGGCGCCGTTGGGCCCGATCAGGCAGCGCAGCTCGTTGCGGCGGAGGGCGAAGTCGACCTGATCGACGGCGCGCACGCCGCCGAAATGCATGGAGAGGCCGCGCGTCTCCACCACGATCTCGGCGCGCTTTCCGGGGCGGGTCATTCGGCGGGCTCCGCAGGCGCGGCGCGGCGCGGCCGGCGGCGCCCGCGGCGGCCGGTGGGACGGCGGCGCGCGCCGAGGTCCATGACGCTCGGCAGCACGCCCCGCGGCACGCCGAGCACGAAGGCCATCAGCAGGACGCCGAGCACGAGGTTCGTGTTCAGCAGGACCTGGCCGCCGAGCGAGGAGGTCAGGAAGTAGAGCGCGAAGGTCGCCAGGATCGGCCCGATCAGCGTGCCGCGCCCGCCCACGATCACCCAGATGATGGTCAGCGCCGCCTGCTGCAGCGAGAACACGTCCGGCGTCACGCGGCTGATGCCGACCGAGAAGAACACCCCGCCGAGGGCCGCGATCGCCGCGCCGATGGAGAACAGGCCGAGCTTGTAGAGCCGGGTGTCGTAGGCGAGCAGCTCGGCCCGGGTCTCGTTCTCCCGGATCGTGACGCAGACCCGCCCGAAGCGGGTGCGCACCAGCCAGCCGCAGAAGAGATAGGCGAGGATCAGCGCGCCCATGGCGACGTAGAAGGTCTGTTCGGGGAAGAGGAAGCCGGAGGGGTTCCAGGGCAGGTTCAGGGGCGGCGCGCCGGTGCCGTTGAAGCCGCCGAGCAGGGCGTCGCCGATCCTGTATTCCGGGCCGGAGGTGCGGCGGATCAGGGCCCAGAAGATCAGCGAGACGGTGAGCGTGATCACCGCGAAATAGACGTCCGAGACCCGGCCGAAGAAGGCGAAGTAGCCGAGCGCCGCCGCGAAGGCCGCGGCGACCGCCATCGCGATCAGGATCGAGACCGAGGCGTCGCCGAAATTCGTCGCCGCCACGGCGTAGGCGTAGGCGCCGAGGCCGAAGAAGGCGGTCTGCCCGAAGCAGAGGATGCCGCCGTAGCCCCAGATCAGCGCGAGGCTGAGCGCGAGGATCGCGAGGCCGATCACCTGCGTCAGCGTGATGATGGTGAAGAGCGCGAGAAAGCCCGGCGCGATCAGGGTGAAGAGCGCCGCGAGGCCGCAGAGGATCGCGGTGCCGCGAAGGTCCTGGGAGAGGATCATGCGACGCGTCCCCTCAGAGGCTCTTGCGGAAGATCGAGCCGGTGATCCCCCGCGGCATCAGGCGCAGGAGGACGATGGCGGCGAGCAGCATGGCGACCTCGCCGAAGGTCGGGCCGGTGAGGAAGGTGAAGACCCCGTTGACCCCGCCGAGCAGCGTCGCGGCCGAGGCGGTGCCGGCGAGGATCGCCGCGCCGCCGGAGATCACGGTGATGAAGGCCTTGGCGATGTAGACCGCGCCGATGGTCGGCAGCACCCCCGTCATCGGCGCGAGCAGACCCCCCGCGAGGCCGGTGACGGCGGCGCCGAGGCCGAAGGTGATCATGTAGACGCGGCGGGTGGAGACGCCGAGCGCGCTCGCCATCTCGGCGTTCTGCATGGCCCCGCGGGAGACGAGGCCGAGCTTGGTGAAGCGCAGCGTCAGCCAGACCGCGAGCAGGAGCGCCAGCGTCACGCCGATCAGGAACATCTCGTAGCCCGAGACCTGATATTCGCCGATGCGCACCGGCCCGAGGGGCGGCGAGATGGTGGTGGAGGTGGAGGCGCCGAAGATCGAGGTGACGAGGCCGATGAAGAACAGCGAGAGCCCCCAGGTCGCCAGCAGCGTGTCGATCATCCGCCCGTAGAGCCAGCGGATCAGCAGCCGCTCGGTCAGGACGCCGACGACGCCGACCAGCAGCGGCGCGAGCACCAGCATGGCGAGCCAGACGTTCACGCCGGCGTTGGTCGCGACGACGACCGTGTAGCCGCCGAGCATCAGGAACTCGCCATGCGCGAGATTGATGACCCGCATCATGCCGAAGATGATCGCGAGCCCGAGGCTGATCAGCGCCAGGTTCGAGATGCCGTAGACGATCTGCAGGATCTGCGCGGCGAAGAGGTCCAAGGCGGGCTCCCGGGGGGGGCAGGGGGCGCCCGGCCCCCGGGAAGGGGCCGGGCCGGGGGGCGCTCAGAGCTCGATGCCGGCGGCCTCGAGGCCGTTCTCGAACTTGAAGACGTTCTGGTTCGGGTTCGCGTTCAGGTCGCAGACCAGCTGGGTGTCCGCCGGGGGCTGGTTCTCGAAGCTCTCGAGGATCCTGAAGTCCTGGTTCTCCAGCTCGCCGATGTAGACGTTCATCGAGGCGTGGTGGGTCTGCGGGTCGATCGTCACCGTGCCGGAGGGGCCGTCGTAGGAGAGGCCGGCGCGCAGCGCCTCGATCACCGGCAGACGGTCGGTGGTGCCGGCGGCCTTCACCGCCTCGGCCCAGAGCATCGCGCCCTCGTAGGAGCGCACGGCCAGCTCGTTGAGGGCCGGCGCGTCGGCGCCGTAGCGCTCCTGCATCCGGGCCTTGAAGGCGGCGTTGCGCGGGTTGTCCACCATCTCGAAGTAGCCGTAGGAGCAGATCATGCCGTCGCCTTCCTCGGGCGAGATCAGCTTGTGCTCGTTGCCGACGCCGAAGGTGGTGGAGGCGATCGGGATCTCGTTCTTCATGCCGGCCGCGGCGTACTGGCGGTAGAACGAGACGTGGGCGCCGCCGACGAGGGCGGAGATCACGAGGTCGGGTTTGGCCTGCTGGATCTTCTGGATGGTGGGCCCGAAATTGGTGACGTCGAGCGGGAAGAACTCGACGGCCAGCGTCTCGCCGCCGTTGTCCTTCACGAACTTCTGCATCCACTGCGCGGTGATCTGACCGTAGTTGTAGTCGGCCGCGACGATGTAGACCTTCTTGCCCCACTTGTTCATCACGTGGGGCACCACCTTCGCCACCGTCTGCGCGGGGGTCGAGCCGGTGTTGAAGTTGTTGTAGTCGCAGACGCCGCCCTCGTACTGCACGTTGTAGAAGTACAGGGTCTCGAACCGCGCCAGCGTCGGGCGGATCGCCTCGCGGCTGGCCGAGGTGATGCCGCCGTGCACCGTCGCGGCGCGGTCGCCGGCGGCGGCCTGGGTGGCGTACTGGGTGTAGAACTGGATCGAGGACTGGGCGTCGTAGAGGATCAGCTCCACCTCGCGGCCGAGCAGGCCGCCGGCGGCGTTGATGTCCTCGATCGCGAGGCGCGTGGTGTCGGCCATGGGGCGGCCGTAGATGTCGAGCCCGCCCGAGAGGTCGAGGATCGAGGCGAAGGGGATCCGGTCCTGCGCGAAGGCGCGGCCGGTGAGCGCCGGGGTGGCGAGGGCGGCGGCGGAGGCGCCGGCGAGGAACCGTCTGCGGGTGGTCATGGGGGCTCTCCTGCTGGGTCGTCGTTCGGGTTTCGTTCCGCGGGCTTCGACGGCCCGTCCGCGCATCGTTCGGGGCGTCAGCCGGCCGATGGCGGCTCGGGCTCGGCGCCGTTCGCCTTGGACCGGCCGGCGGAGGGCTCCAGCGCGGCGGTGACGCCCTCGAGCCCGCCGGTGACGTTGAGGCCGACCTCCTCGCCGAGGCGGCGCACGGCGGGCATCTGCAGCGCGAGGCCGAGCACGCCGTCGATCACCTCGTTCACCGCGCTGCGGCCGCCGCCCGAGGGGCCGGTCCCGACGCCTTCGCCGAAGCCGCCGCCCGCGCCGCCGCCGCCCCAGCCGAGGCCGGAGATGTGGTTGACGCGGATCGAGTCGATCTTCTCGGCGGGCTTGACCATGCGCTCGACGACGCGGGGCAGGGTCTCCAGCCGCTTCTGGTCGAGCTTGAGGCGCATCAGGGCCTCGGACTGGCCGTTCTCGGCCTTGACCATCGCCGCGGCGCCCTCGGCGCGGGCGAGCGTCTCGTCCTTCTCGGCGGCGGCGCGCTCCTGCGTCGCCTTCGCCTCGGCCTGGGCCATGGCGATCACGGTCTCGGTCTCGGAGCGCACGCGGATGTCGTCGGCCTCCGCCCGCTCGGCGGCGCGGATCAGGGCGAGGGCCTTGTCGCGCTCGGCCTCGGCCCTGCGGCGGGCGGTGACGACCTCCTCCTCGGCCTCGGCCTCGCGGGCCTCGGCGGTCTTGGCGCGGGCCTCGGCCTCGGCCTCCTCGACGCGCTTGGCGGCGAGGGCGACGGCGTTCTCGATCTTCGCGGTCTCGACGTTCAGCTCGCTCTCGAGGCCCTGGCGGCGGAGCTGACGGTCGCGGGCGATCTCGGCCAGCCTGGTCTCGCGCTCGCGCTCGATGCGGGCGTGCTCGCGGCGCTTCTCGGAGGCGGCCTGCGCCTCGGCGATCTCGGCCTGCGAGAGGGCGCGGGCGTTCTCGATCTCCCGGCGCTGGGCGATGCTCGCCTCCTCCTCCTCCTGGTCGATCAGCAGCTTGCGCTTGGTCGCCTCGAGCTGGGACTGGCGCACGGCGACCTCGGCGTCGGCCTCGATCGCGGCGCGCTCCTTCTTGTTGGTCGCGATGATCTCGGAGAGGCGGCGCATGCCGAGCGCGTTGAAGGCGTTGTTCTCGTCGAGCGCGTGGAACGGGGTCTGGTCGAGCCGGGTCAGCGAGACCGATTCGAGCAGCAGGCCGTTGTGGGCGAGGTTCGGCGCGAGGATCTCGGAGACCTCCGCCACGTAGCGGGCGCGGTCGTCCTGCAGCTCGTCCATGGTGTAGCGCGCGGCGACGCCGAGCATGGCGTCGACCAGCTTGCCCTCCAGCGTCTCGGCCAGAGCCTCGGCGCGGAAGGTCTGGCCGGCGAGGGCCTGGGCGGCGGTCGCCACCCCCTCGCGCGTGGCGGCGACGCGCACGTAGAATTCCGCCCCGACGTCGACGCGCAGGCGATCGCGGGTGATCATCGACTTCGGGCCGAGGCGCTCGATCTCGAGCCGGGAGGTGCGCATGTTCACCTCCGCCACCCGATGCAGGAACGGGAGCGCCAGCGCGCCGCCGTCCAGCACCACCCGCTGCCCGCCGGCGCCGGTGCGCACAAGCGCGACCTCGCGGCTCGCCTTTCGGAAGTAGCGGTTCAGGAACAGGATCGCGAGGACGACGGCGATCAGAATCACGACGATCGTGACGAACCAGGCCATCGCGCACCCCTCCGGACGAGGCCCGCCTGCGGTCGGCGGGCTGTTTCGGCGTTTCCCTAGCGCCGGACATTCGCGCGCTGCGGCGCGATTTGTCCGGACGACCGCAGGTTAAGGAAGGCCGGCCCGCTGTCAATCGCCGCCGGGCCGCGCGGCGCGGGGCGCGGCGACGGGGGGTCGCGCAGGCGGGCGCCCCGCCTGCGCGGGGCGCGGGGCCGGACGCAGCGGCGTCGCGCGGCGGGTCAGCGGAACTCGACCGTCCAGTTCTGCGGCGTCGTCAG